>JAQVGK010000503.1 GCA_028696755.1 Bacteroidales bacterium
CTACTGGAGTGGCTTATTCGAATGGGTAAAAAATGTAATGCTCGAAAAAGAACATAATATTTCTCCTTGCGATATGGATTTATTCCACATTGTAGATACACCCGAATAAGCTACAAAAATCATTAGCGACTTTTATAAGAATTACAAGCTTAAACCAAACTTTTAAAAAAATATTTTTTCTATTAATAAAAAAACCGATTGAGATTTCAATCGGTTTTTTTTGCTATTTTAAATGCAAAATTATAAATTCATTTGGCAATCCAGTAATCTCCCTAATCTGTTCAACGCCATGTCCTTCAAGAGCTAATCTTTTAACCAGAAACTCCATCGACTCACCAATTTCGATAATATGAAAATCGGGATCATAAAACCTAACAACCTTCTGTCTCCAAGGCTGTTCACGTACTTCATGCACAAACTCTACCGATGCAGATTTTAATTTTGAAGCTATTTCATCAACATCATCATACTCGAAATATAGCTCGAAATTATTACCTGCACATTTAATTTCTTTATTATCAATAAGATTAGAAAAATGAGACATCAGATGAATTGCAAAACCTCCTTCAAAAGTTACATTCTCACCAAAATCAAATTTCACTTTCTGATCGAGTAGATTTTCGTAAAAATCTCTGGATATTTTAATATCCTTTACTGCGATAAGAGGGCAAATGAATTTCATAATTTAAATTTACTAAGGTCTACACTGGAAACTCTCTTAACGATTCGTGAATTCCTTTATGAATTTCGTACCAAAAATCGTAAGCGGCTGTATGTTTGTCGGCTTCGAACCGTTCTACCCATTCGTTAAGCGATGCGTTGTCAGTAACCACTTTCTGTTTGTTTTTGAGGAAAGTATAAACATAATCCATATTGCGTTCCGATTCCCAGAAAACAGATGAATTTCTACTATTAATACGACTAGCAGCCATATCTATCGAGCGTAAGAATCCTTCTTTGTCGCCAAATAATTCCTGCACAATATCAGGCATAATATCTTCTGCCCAACCGCGGTGGAAGCGGCAAATTCCGAGATTATCGAGAATAAATTCTTTCTTCATACGATTTGCACTCATCTGACCAAGCTTACGAGGTTCGAAATACTCCCTACCATAGTCGTTGTAATACTTACCCATAATTCCCATCGGCGACAAAACTCCTGGTGTCCAATACTGATTTGGTACCATCCATCCTTGACGAGCAAAAGCGGTATAAACAAACTTATCCATTATTTCGCGCGATTTGCACTTTGCCCAAGATCTAGCCATTTTTCTCGCCCCAAGACGTAAATCAAGTTTTGAATTCTCTTTAACAATTTCTTCGAGCATTTCGATTCCGATATTTGCATTACGCATAGAATCGTTTACTAGGTCGAAGTTCTCGGTATCGAATTTTGGCTTTTGGCTCACTCCTATTTCTTCTGGCTCCAATAAACCACTATCTAAACAGTCCATTAACCACGAAAGCATCCCACCAATCGAAATTCCATCAAAGCCTAAAGAGTCGGCTTTATTGTTAATTTTCTCCGCAGCACGTTGATCAAAAATACCACAGAGCGGTCCCATTGTGTGATAAGGCTCGTAGTCTTTCTTAAACTCATCATTCATCTTTTTGCATACGGCAACGCAAGGCTCTCCACAGTTTTTAAACTGTTTTGGCAAAATAGTTTCTTCGTTAAACTGCACCAGATAATGATCCATAACAAAATCCTTATGCAGTTTTTTTCTTTCTTCCGACGACCAATGTATTGTGCGATAATTAAAGGCTGTCATAAATTCGCCGAGAGTAGCATAGTTTACACCAAATGTTCCACCTGTATTAAAATTTTGATCGTAGCGGTATTTAGTTGTGGCTTCGAGGTCTTTTGCCGATAGTTTTTTGTTATATCTATCTTCAAACCAAGCATCAGCAACCTTTCTGTCGCGGAAGTCCTCGTCCATAAATGTACCGCCATATATAACAGCTGCAATTCCATGTTCGGTAAAAAGTTTTGTTCCAAATCCTCCGCGTCCTGCCCAAGTATCAACAAAAGTAATGATTCCTTTTTTTACAGGTGCAGAGCAAACGGCACCGATATCTGAATATTTAGCAGCTGGACCAACGGCTAATATGCGAGGATCCTCGAGGTAGCGATCGCCAAACTCATTATAAGCATGCTGCATCATAGAGTAAACTCCTTTGCGGCCTTTTTGCCAAACTTCCTCAACATTAACAGGGCGCAGTTCGACCTGTATTTCTTCGCCATGAATACGATTAAGATAAAGTATTGATGGAGTTGTTGCCTTGCCAGTTATGGAAAGCATATTTATACCGAGGTTATCGAAGACCAATCCAGCGCCTCCCATGCTCGAAATATAGAATCCATGCCAGCACGGACTAATTCCTGTAAAAATCAATCTATTGGAGCCCGGAAAGATTGAACCAGCAAGCAAACCAGTACCAATATTTAAACTATTGTGCTTATAAGCTAAATGTAACCCGAGGTCAACAGGACCCCAGAATTTACCTATATCGTGACGCAAAACCTTGTAAAAAGAAGAGTTTGCATCCACCATCAGGGTTTTAAGTTGTGATTGTAACATTGTTTCTCTGTTTTAAAGCACAAAAATACAAAAAATTTGGCGAATATGTGCTGATGATTTTAGATGCGAAGAAAAAGAGAAGTATCAATTTAAGGATGAATTTGTCGAAACACATATTGGACTTGTCGCTCGCTTACTTCGGTGAATCGGCGAGCTCACCAACCTCAACTCAGCAGAAGGCTCGCTCCAAATTTTTTTAAACGCGAATGGTCGAATTTTGCTGACGCCTATTTTATTTGCACGAATTTATTGAATTATAGCCCGAATTAAATTATCGAAGTGAGGGCTAAAGTCATTAGTGTAAATTCGTTAATTAGCGTTCAAGTTTTTTAATTCGTTAACAATTGTTGCTGACGCCTGTTCTTTTTAATAAGTTTATTCATTATTGCTGTCGCCTGTTTTTTAAAAACGCGAATTAGCGAATTTGCTGTCGCCTATATCTCTTTATAGCGTCAGCAAATTCGTAAATTCGCGTTAAAGTTTTTTAATTCGTTACCTATTGTTGCTGACGCCTGTTCTTTTTAAACGCGAA
>JAQVGK010000031.1 GCA_028696755.1 Bacteroidales bacterium
TAAATGATGTTGAATATATTGATCCAGTTTCTTTCCCAGCTGGTACAGAAGTTACTCTGTTAGCAGACTTTCCATTACCTTGGCCTTTTATACAATGGCAAGGCGATCTTACAGGAAATAATAACCCCGAAACCTTGATAATGGATGGGGATAAGAATGTAATAGCAGATTTTGTTTTTGTCGAGGTTGAAGAATCAATTAAAAGTGATGATGTAATATTAATCTATCCAAATCCTGCATTTAACGAATTGTATTTGTATGGAGATCAGATTGAAACAATTGCGTTGTTTGCAATCGATTGCTGTGAAGTTAAGTTTTATACAGATTATTCATCTGGAAAAAGCTTAGATATTTCGGATCTTACACCTGGAGTTTACATTGTAAAAGTTAATAACTCAGATACTTGGGTTGGTAAATTTATAAAAGAATAGATTTAAGCCGGTTAGTCCGGCTTTTTTTATTCTTCTCTCATCAAGTGAAATACACCATAAAGATTGTACTCAAAACCGTCTACCCCTTTTGCATAAATTACATAGTAGTAAACGCCTGGCGATGCTTTTGAGTTGTCGGTAGTGTTTCCATTCCAGCCAGCTTCGTATGTTTCCCAATCTGTCCAAGTATAAATTACATTTCCCCATCTGTTTAAAATCTGAGCATTAAATGATTGAAGAGTCTGTGCTTTTACTTGAAAATAGTCGTTAATTCCATCGTCATTAGGCGAAAAAATATTTGGGACATCGATTAAACTAGGATTTTCGACATTGATACACATTTCTAAACGAGCAGTATCTCTACATTCTGGTAATTCGCGATTCATGATTATTAAGAAAGGGAAATAGCATCCAGCCTCTGCATAGGTATGCTCAATCATTTCGTCGCAACTTTTCAATGTTGTTCCATCATCAAAATGCCATTCACATCGTTTTCTAACATCGTCATAGTCGGAGGTGTTAATAAAAGTAACATTTCCATTTGGAGCAACAAGTTCGTCAATTAAAACATCTGTCGAAATATTAAATTGGGCTTCCAGTAATCCGATGGTTGGAATTTCGAAAATCGCAGTGTCGAAGCAATTGGCAGTACCAAACGTGTTTATATAATACGCATAATGCTGTAAATTTGTACTGAGATAGCTTATTTGTACAGGGTAGTTTCCTGCCGCTAGATTAAAAGCGGAATCGAAAGGTTCGCCTTGTGCTGGTCCATTGTTTTCGTCGAGCCAAAAGAAAGAGATATCGTCGTTAGGAGCGATAAAAAGCGCTCCTTTACCAATAGCACATGTGTCTGCGGCAATTAAAAAGTCATAGGAAGGAGTGCTTGGCTCAAAAACAGTATCGATACAAATTGGACTCATACATCCCCATTCGTTTGTAATTATGAGACTAATTCGATGAGCTGTGTCGGTATTATTCCACGAAACTAGATTTAAGTATGCACCACCATATTCATTTGCTTGCGGGGTAATGCTAGAGCTTGAATAATAATTCCAAGTGTAATGAGGGTGATTACTTTCGACAGCGGAAATTGTAGCTTGTTCACCTTTACATTTTGGTGGAATTGTAGTGATTTGTGATTGTGGGACTTCGACAAACATTACGTTTACTTGATCTTGATCCGTACATCCAAATCCATTATCTTCAGTCCAGATGAGAGTAAATGACTGTGGGTTTTCCGAATCTGAATTATAGATATTTGATGATAATTCTGTTAGTGCATAATTCTCATCATTAAAAGTGATGTTTTCTTGAGATGGATTACTCCAAACACCTGTGCCAACACTTGGGAAAGCGTTTAAACTCCCAGTTAAACCACAGAATATTGTGTCTGCTCCGGCATTTGCAACAGGGACTTCGATAAAGCAAATATTCAATGGGCCGGCAGTGTCAACACAGAAATTGGGATTGTTTGCTGGTCCAGATTGCTCGATCCAATAAAAATCGCGACAACCGTATGTGTAAACCTGAGCCCAAGTTGATATTGAGTTTACATTGCCATACACAGTGGCTGGCCACGTGTCGTACCAGTAGCCAGTAATTCCACTACCTGGGTTTTCTGCTCTGAGATTTAGGAAAGTTCTACCACACGCTGTACTATCATCTTCATCCGTTAAAATGTTTGCTGTTGGCTTAGGCCAGAAGGAAATTTTAGCACTGTCAATAGAAGAACATGATAGTGTCGATGTTTGTGCATGATTACTTTCCAACCAAGCAAAATAGTACTCTCCAGGTCCTGAAACATTTACTTCGGTTTGAGGATTTGTGAAATCTTGGAAAGTAGCCCCAGGAGTATGAATCCATGTTCCACTATTTCCGCCAGAAGTAGCCTCGAGAAATGTATTTGTTCCACAAATATCTTTATCGTTGCCTGCTGAGGTTATAGGAGTTTCTACAAACTCAACAAGAACTGTGTCGGTATCGTAACAGCTTGTTAATAATGAATTGTTTTCGCGCCACATAAATTGCCACAATCCGGTTTCCCAAACGTGAACTTCTGGGTCGGTATCGGTTGCTGAATAGAATACAGCCGTTTCTCCGGTAGGCCCCGAACATACCGACCAAATTCCAGAAGGTGTGTAATTTATAGTTTCAGTTAAATCGAAGTATGCCTCAAGTTCATATTCGAATCCACAAACAGAACCATTAATGCCAGCGTTAGCATCAGGTTTCTGGTAAAATGTAACCCACATCGTATCCATATCTGAGCATCCAGAATTTCTAACCGTCCATATTAGAGGAATTCTAATGTGAGCACTATCTCCAAAAACTCCATCGTTAAATAATGTAACAGTTGAATTTGGTTGAGTGCGATCGGAAAATAAACAAGGTAGTTCTGGTGATACCCACTCGTGTAAAGCCCATTCGCATCCAGTAAGGTCGGCATTAAGCCCAGAATATAATAAACCGCATGATTCACCTTCGTCAATTGCTCCAACACTTGCCACGGGTTGTTTTGCAAATCTTATAATTGTAGATGCTGTGGTACTGCAAATATTATCCAATACCTGATTTTGTTCTGTCCAAACAAATTCTACGTCTAAATTAGCTCCGTCAAAATTTCCAACAATAGCATTTGCGTTTGGACTGTTTATAGATGGGATGAAAAGTGGAGCAGGAGTAATTAAGCTATGGTCGTTTGCATTATAGGCAGTCCAAAACCCCGAATAATTTACGTTAGAAACACTCAAATTGTATGAATTTGTACAAACAGTATCTCTTTGAACAGAAATAAATGGTTCGGGAGATATTATAAAGCTAATATTTACCGAATCTATGCCATCGCAAACATCAAATGATTCGTACCAATAATATGTATATGTTCCATATTGGTGAGTTACAAGAGTGATTGTGTCGTTAGGGTTTTGGATAATGCCTGGGCCAGTCCAGTGACCTGAAGAGCCTGGAATGCTAGGTGTTGCTTCGAGAGTTATTGAAGTTCCGCAAGCAAAAGCATCTTCACCAGCATAAGCCGGCAAATCGTTATAAACTGTAACGTTAATTGGAAAATTATCTGAACACATGATGTTTTCATCATAAGCGTAAATTACTTGTGAATAAGTAAGTACGTCTGGAACAATGCTACCCTGACCATTTGGCATCGAGTAGTAGTTTTGATTTCCTGTTAAAAAGTTTCCTGTTATTGAGGGTAAATTAACGCTTGTACAGCCAATTAGGTCGGGAATCTCAGAAATTTCTGGAGTGTTGTACACTGTAACTGTAAAACTTTCTTCATCAGCACATTCGCTACTGCCATCATAAATATAAATTGTTTGAGTGCTTGTTACAGGAGATGTTACAATTCCACCAGTTCCACCTGGCGCATAAAAGTAGTTTTGGCTACCTGTCAATTGAGTTCCTGTAATTATTGGTAGTTCGAATGTGTCGCAAACCATCTGATCGGCGATATCATGAACATTTGGAGAGTTAAATGGATTTACAAAGAAAGGTTCTTGATCGTTGCAATTGCCGATGGCATCATAAGCATATACCCACATTGGTTCGGTTACAGGCGAAGTAACAATATAGCCTTGTCCGTTTGGTTGGGAATAATAGTTTTGATTTCCTGTTAAGTTAAGACCAATAATCGGAGGAAGGTAAACTTCATTACATGATGAAAGGTTTTGAATTGGATAAATATCGATGATAGGAGCATTTATAGTAACATATCCAGTTGCACAATTGTTTACATCTGATACAACAACTGTGTAGTTTCCCGGTGGTAAGCCATTTTGCGAAATTTCTAGTTCTTCAAAATACTCACCATCAATTGCAACGCCATCTAGATACCATTGTACTGTTTGAATAGCATTGGCATCCACACTTAAAACAAGGTCATTCTCGCAGTATTCGCCTTCTACAGTAATTGGAATTCCCCAAAAAGAAGCATTATTTAGTCTAAGATTGTCAACAAAAAAGTATGGCATCAATGGCCCTCCTGGATTTGACAGTCCAGCGGCATATTCTCCCCCTGATGGATATGAGCAAGGTCCTCCCAGAGCAATTGCTCTTATGTTTATTGGCGGTGTAAAACTGATGAAAAAATCGTCCCATGCACCATGTATTTGATTTGGATCAACTGTTACTGTGCCTAATACCTGCCAATTGCCTTGCCCCAATGGGCAGCCTGTTCCAGTAAATGGCAAATCGCTGCATATATTTGTCCCATATAATGTGAATTCTAAAGGAGGTAGCAGTTCTGGATAGCTTGCACTATGACCTCCTTCTTCGTTCATAATCTCGAATGCAAGATCGAATTGCATATTGTACTGCTGGCCAGCTTGCATAACAGCATTTAAACAAGCGCCAAAATATTCGGAATAGTAATCATTACAAACAACTCCTGCTGCTGCATTGCCATCGGGGAATGGTAAGGGCGCTATGCCTGTAAATCCACATGTGTTAAAATAGTCGCTTGTTGCCTGCGATGCTTGCATCCATGTGTTGGCACAATCAAGAGAAGAATAGTCGTCGGGACAACAAGTAAATGCTTCGAATGATGGATTGGGAATTAAAGATGGAATGTTATTGGTGATTATACTATCACAAAAACAATCTTCAGAATCATTTAAGTCTACTAGTCCATCACCATCATTGTCAACACCATCGTTGCATATTTCAGTCTGAGCAAAGCTGATGTTTGTTGCAAGTATCACCATTGCTGTAATGAAAATTATTTTTGTCATGATGTTCATGTTGAGTAATATCTGAATTATAAATCTACAAATATATTGTATTTTGTAGATAATGTTTGTTTCGAAGACAGTTATATTAGATTTTCCGTTGTACGAATTTTTATATTATTTTGATGTTTTTAAAAAACCATCACTATATTTGTAATCAAATTATTGCATATGAACAGGCTTACGAATTTTATAAAATTTCTATATCAGAAATCTTCGAGAATGAAGATGCCTTTTATATATTATCCTAAACCAAAGGAAGGATTTAGTCCTGTTTCAGAATTAAAAATGCGTGAGTTTAACAAAATTAGATTTCATGGTCCCAAAAAACTTGCTTGTTACAATCCATTTGTAAACCTATATTTTAATAGCCGCGGGCAAGGTGTGGTTTGTTGCCGAAATCAAGATACAGTTTTAGGAACTTATCCTCAAAATACAATCAACGAGATTTGGTTTGGTCCAGTTGCCGAAAAACTGCGAGAATACATGCTAAATAATGATCTGTCGATGGGTTGCGGCTATTGTGAGCATCAGTTTAATACTTCAAGATTTTATGGATTGCCCTCGATGCATGCCGATTTTTATTCTAGTACTAAGAAATCATATCCTAAAATAATTGAACTTGAATTGTCGAATACCTGCAATTTACAGTGTGTGATGTGTTCAGGTATAGTTTCGTCAACAATTCGTAAATGCCGTGAGAATTTGCCACCCCTCGAAAATCCTTATGATGATAATTTTGTTAATCAGCTAGAGGAATATTTGCCTCATGCAAAAGAAATCAAATTTTACGGTGGCGAACCTTTTTTAATTGATACATATTATAAAATCTTTGATAAACTTCTTGAAATAAAATCTTCTGCAAAGCTGCATGTTGTTACTAATGGTACAGTATTAAACGACAAAGTCAAAACTTATCTTCATAAACTAAATTTTACAATTACTGTTTCGTTTGATGCAACGAATAAGGAATTATTTGAATCGATTAGGGTGGGAGCTGATTTTGATAAAGTTCGATCTAATATTTTGGAATACAATAAAATTCTTGGTGGAAAAGGTTTGTCGTTAAGTGTAACGCCGATGAAATCGAATTGTCGTGAAGTACCTGTGATTATTGATTTTTGCAATTCACTGAACGCAACAGTTAATATGTCGTTTGTAGAGAATCCTTCCGATATGGCTTTGTGGACAATGCCGTCAAAAGAGCTTAAAGAACTGGAGTTGTTTTATGAGTCTTATAAATTTGAATCTGCCAAGGGAGTAAATGCAAATTACAATTTAAGTGCATTTTCCCAATTTTTAAATCAGATTCGACAATATAGAATTATAAATACACAACGCGAAGATGACTTTTTCCAAAACTTAAAGACTCAGGACGAATGTCTCGAGCTTTTAAACGAAATTTTGGATAAAGCAATACACGAGAATATTTTATTCGAATCGGATAAGGTCGAGATTCTTAAAATAGTGGATGAGGTAGATGACGAAATAAAAGGATTTAAGCAACAAATGTTTTACGGAAATCTTGCATTTTTTCTTTCCTACAAAGGGTTTGAGGCTATAAAAGCATTTATGGAACAAGGCTTTGATAGAGAAAAGCTAAAGTTGAAACTTCTTGAGTTTGCTTCGATGCCTGATATTTATTCTAGAAATTATAAGGATTTTTCTTAGGTGATAAATTTGAATTTTTAATTGCTGTTTTAGAATGGCTGATTATTCATTAAGTTCAATAATGCTAGAGGTGTTCTCTGACAATTATCTTATTTAATAACCCATAACATAATTTATAATTTATTTTGAAAAATTAAAAAATTAATTTGCAAGTTAGTTAATATTAACTAACTTTGTAAAAAATATTATTATGAATACAGACAGACAGACAGAAATTTTGCAAGTCTCTTTGGAATTGATTTCAGAAAAAGGAATTCAAGGATTAACAATAAAAAATATTGCCTCAAAAATAGGCACATCAGAGCCTGCTATTTATCGGCATTTTGAGAATAAAATTGAGATTTTGTTAAAAATTCTAGATTCCTTTAAGAAGCTAAGTGAGGATGTAATAAAGGAGGAACTTTCAAGAAAAGCAAGTTCAATTGAAAAGATATCCAATATTTATAGAAAGCACTTCGAAGAATTCTCTAGGAATCCATCATTGGTTGCAGTAATTTTTTCGGAAGAAATATTTGCAAACGAAACCATCCTGATTGATCGCATTTCGGGAATAATGAAAGAGAATGAGAAAATAATAATATCAATTATTGAAACAGGTCAGTCAGAAAATGAGATTAAAGCAAATATGCCAGCGGCGATGTTATCAGTTGTTATAATGGGAAGCTTGCGTTTGTTTGTTAAAAAATGGCAGTTTTCAGGCTATGATTTTGTTCTTGCCGAAAAAGGTGAAATGTTAATTCAAACGATTACTAATTTATTAAAAACAGAAAAATGAAAGAAAAGAGAATTTTATTATCGATGCTTATTGCATCAGGGATTTTTTTTAGTTGTAACAGTTCAGTTAAACCTGAAAATGAGAAGCTAACGGAAACTGAAAAAGTCGAAGAGATGGAAGAGTCTGCATATGTGCACGATTCAATGATTATTGTGAAAGTTGCGGAAACAAAGCTAGCGGAAACGCCTCATGGTGTGGATGTTCGAAAAGTCTATGATAATGCTCATGCACAGGTTATGATTATCATGCTAAAGCCTGGTGAAAGCTTAAAAACTCATGTTACACCTGTTGATGTTTTCTTTTATATTCTAGAAGGAACTGTAGATGTTATGGTTGGTGAAGAGATTAAATCAGTTACCGCTGATTGCCTGGTGGAAAGTCCAAAAGACATAAAACATAATTTGTATAATAATTCCAAATCGGTTGCAAGAATTATGGTTGTGAAAGTTCCCAGCCCTCAAACTAGCTCAACGATATTGTAAATAAAAATTATCAAACTAAAATTAATAGTTATGAAAACCTTGTTGAATTCGAAATTACTTATGATAATAAGTATTGGAATATTCTTTTTTGTTTTTCAACCTCAATTGGCTAAGGCCTGTGAAATAGAGTTTGAAATAGTGGAAAATAAGAAAGATGTGTACTCTAGTGGTGATGAGCTAGTAATAAAAGTTACAGTTAGTTTAACGCACAAAAGCTGTCCGATAGGCATGGATAAGACAAAATTTACAATGAAAGGGCTAAAGATTATTGGTACGACTGAATGGAAACAGGAATCTTCTCTAGTGTGGACGCGTAAAATAAAAGTTCAGGTTTCAAAACCAGAAGGTAAAAGTGTCGTATTAAATGCCAATCGTGTATGCGATAAAGACGGAGGGTTTGGTTCTCTAGTTTTAAAATATAAATAGTAAATCTTCACAAGAACAGTCCTTTTAATTACCTAACATAATTGACAATGAAAAACTGGAAATTATTTCCTCCTGTATTTGTATTTTTATTTTTTACTCTAACAGCAGTCGGCGTTTATGCGACCACAACTCAAGACATCGTCGTTTATTCAAACGATAATGCAGAGTTGATTGCTGAAGATTCTGATTTTGAAGAGACAACAGACGAATTTAGTGAAACCGATGATGAGTTTAGTGAGTTTGATAACTCTTCTGAAGAATTTGTTGAATATGAAGGAGACGTTGCTCCAGTTATAGTTGAAGAAGTTAGCTATAGTCGTTTATATTGGGATATTGCGATTCTTCTTTTTACTATTTTGGCTGGGATATTTGTGAGATATAAATATACACGTAATCTGCGTGTTGTATTTCTGCTCGCGGCAGTTGTTTTCCTCGGATTTTACCGAGGTGGACCGGGAATAATTTCAAGTTTTCAAAATACATTTCTTTATTTTCTTGGAATGAGTACCAATTGGCAGGCAATAATTTTATTTATAGGATTAATACCAGTAACATACTTTTTTGGAAAGGTGTTTTGCGGTTGGGCATGCTATTTAGGAGCTCTTCAGGAGTTTTTATATATAGGGAGAATAAAAATATTTCAAACCGAGAAAGCACAAAAAGTAATGCGTATAATCAGATATGTTGTTTTTGTTGTTTTGATTGTTCAACTTTCTGTCACGCACACACTTCTTTGGAATAAAATAGGCCCTTTTAAGGTTGCATTCAATTTGTTTTCACCTAATGTAACAGGCTATATCCTACTTGGGATTTTGCTTTTATCCTCTTTGTTTATCTATCGTTCTTTTTGTAAGTCGGTTTGTCCGGCAGGACTGGTTTTTGGTTGGATAACAAAAATTCCGGGTGCTTCTACCATCGGCATAAACGATTCGTGTTCCGGCTGCAAGACATGCAACACATCATGTAAGATCAATGCGATAACAAGAGATAACAGTGTTTCAAAACTAGACAATCAGGAGTGTATAATGTGTGGAGACTGTTTGTCTGATTGTAAAACAAAAAGTAATAATATTTTCAGAAAATCTAAAAATCATTATGGTAAAATTAAACTTAAATCACATGAATAAACTTTCAGCAGTAGTTATTGCTTTGATGTTGTCGAACTTTGCTTTTTCTCAGATGGACTGCAGAAGCAATTTGGGTGCACATTTAACTCCCTTTCACAAAAATGTTCCGATATTGTGGGCAATTGAAGGTACGATGGCTCCTGGAATTATGACTAGCCCTTATAATCAGACTGATATTACTAAGCTTAATGGAGGTATGGTGATAGCTGCTCTTGATTTTACTTTTCTAAAAAAGAACAATCTTTATTTTGAAGGTGGTTATAAAAACTGGAAAACCTCAGATTTTGTTAATGAAATAGGTACTCACTCATCCAAAAATTTTGGTATGCGACAAGCCTTTTACTTTTTTAACACTACGAATACTAAAATTAAAGTAGGTTTACACGAGACAAAATTAGGTAGCTTTCCACTTGTTGATGAACGTATTCTTGGTATTAGTGTTGATGAAAATATCGGTGCATTTTCTTTTAATTTCAGAGGTGGAACGGTAATGAAAAATTTTGCAAGAATGGGAGTTTTTTGTTCAAACAGACATTTATATGGTATAATTAGTCCTAATTACACAGAGAATATTGGTAAAAAACCTGGAGATACGAATCTAGCTGGAATCGCTATCAATTGGAATCCTCAATACGAAAAACCTTCTATTGATAATGCGAATGCAGATGAATTTTCGGAATTTAGTGATGAATCGAATCTTAATGAGGCGAAATCGAACAATTTTCAGATTACCAATGTGCAACTTCTACTTTATGATGAATTTGGCTCTGATAATTTTATTCCTGAAAATAAAATGTATGCCGGTTCTTTCATTGATATGAATTTCCCTTATGGTGTTACTTTGTTGGCAGGTGGTGTTTACCAAAACTTATCAAATAATAACACTTTAATATATCTTGGAAATTTAGGTAAAATATTTTCATGGCAGGATGGCTCGAATACAAAACTTAGTGCTGGGTATATTGGTAAAATTGACTTTTCAACGGGAGCACTTTATCAACCCATTTTTAGTAATCTGTTTCTTGGAGAAATAATGCGTTTGGATGTTGCCGATTTTCCTTTGTGGACAGCAAGTGTTAATCATCGCTTTCCTGGTAAACTTAAGTTTGATATTGCAGTAAAAGCTGTAGGTCAAATAAATGGATGGAATACAAATGAACAGGATTTGGAGTTTGGCATTTTAACGTTTAAAAACCATTTGAAGGTTACTGTTATTGGAAGTCGAGTGCAGACATCTTTGACTCCTGAAGATTTTTATATGGTAAGAACAGAATTAAGATTGGCATTTTGATAGGTTCAAGTGATAGTAATTTTTCTATGAGTAGAGCTGTAATAGGAGGTCAAATCATATATAGAGTTAAACAAGTTTAATTTTCATCCATTATTATAAATAGTTAGCAAAAAATACTCCTTTCATTATGCTATGAAGTTTTAAAGGTTTTAGAGTAAGTAAATTTTTTATATTTGTACAAAAATTTATAACTGTGGGAAATCTTAGAAAGCCTGCATGGCTAAACAAGAAGCTTGATTATGCAAGCATGAAGGAAATGGGAGAGATGCTGCGCAGCTTAAATCTCCATACTGTTTGCGAAGGGGCAAAATGTCCAAATATGGGCGAATGTTTTCGTAATCGTACTGCAACTTTTATGATTTTGGGGGATGTGTGCACGCGAAATTGTAAGTTTTGCGCAATACCATCTGGTAAAACTGCCTGTGTTGATACTGAGGAGCCAAAGCATCTCGCAGAAGCTGCATTAAAACTTAAATTAAATCATGTTGTTATAACTTCTGTTACTCGTGATGATTTAGAAGATGGCGGATCGGAGCAGTTTGCAAAATGCATAACTGCTGTTCGAGAGGTCTTACCCAAATCGAGCATTGAGGTTTTAATTCCAGACTTTCAGGCAGATGAGAACGCATTGGACAATGTTATCAATGCAAAACCAGAAATTGTAAATCATAATGTGGAAACTGTTCCATCCCTTTACGAAATTGCACGTCCGATGGCCGATTACAAGCAATCTTTGAGAGTACTAGATTATGTTAAGCAGCAAAATCCAGATATTTATACAAAATCGGGCATTATGCTCGGTCTTGGTGAAACCAGGGAAGAAGTTCTTTCGCTTTTTGATGATTTAAGAGCTGTAAACTGTGATATGCTTACTATTGGTCAGTATCTTCCTCCATCACACGACCATGCAAGTTTAAAGGAATATGTCAGTCCTGAGGTTTTTGAAGATTACAAAAATGCGGCTCTGGCAAAAGGATTTAAATATGTGGCTTCGGGTCCGTATGTGCGCTCTTCGTATAATGCGCTGGAAGGGATGAAGGAGGTTGGTGGTGGTGACTTCGACTCCGCTCAGTCACCTTGCTGCAGCTAGACCTGTCAGTATCCGCAGGATCTGACAGCGTCGCATTGTAAGCAGCCTCCAAAACCGAATTTTTTAAACAAACAAAACCGAAAATAACTATGAAATTCATTGCTCTTGACAACCAAATGCGATCTTCGCTGGCCTTTGCGACAGAAGAGTACATAATGAAAAATCCTGATTTTAAGGATGAATATTTTATGTTCTGGCGAACAAAGCCAACGTTGATGATTGGTAGATTTCAGAATACAATTCAGGAAATTAATTCACAGTTTGCTAAAGATAATAGCATTGAAGTTATTCGTCGCAATAGTGGTGGTGGAACTGTTTATACAGATCCCGATTGCTGGCAGTTTAGTTTTATAACTTGGAAAAATGCCGGACAGGTTAAAGATTTTCGAGATTTTACTAAACCAGTTATTGAAGCATTAAAAAGTATGGGTATTCCTGCTGAGTTTCATGGACGTAACGACTTGCATTGTGCTGGTAAAAAGTTTTCGGGAAATGCACAGTTTGGAATGAAGGAAAGATTTCTTCATCACGGAACTATATTGTTTGATACAAATCTCGAGAATTTGGTTCGCTCGTTAAATGTAACCGATGAAAAAATTATCTCTAAAGGGATTCAATCCGTTAGAGAACGTGTTACAAATATTCGCCCTTTTTTATCACATGATATGGATTCGATACATTTCCGTGATAAGATGATCGAAATTCTTAAGGGTGATATGGAACAAGAAGTTTTAAGCGAGTTGGATTTAGCTCAGATAGATAAAATCGAAAAAGATAAATTCTTGACTTGGGATTGGAACTATGGAAACTCGCCAGCATTTAACATAACTCGCAGCAATCGTTTCGATGGTGGGAAAGTCGAAGTTCAGCTCGATGTGGAAAATGGAATAATCAAAACTTGTTCTATTTATGGCGACTTTTTCTGCAATGGCGATATCTCTATAATTCAAGATTCTGTAATTGGCTGCCGATACGAAGCAAGTGATATTCGCGCTGCTCTCGAAAGTGTAAATACTTCGGAAATGTTGTATCTAATAAAGACTGACGAGCTGGTTTCGTGCTTTGTGGGGTAGGTTGAAACAGTCGAGAATAATATCGGACGGAGCTTTTAATTATTAAACTTAATAATTGTTTTGTCATGGTTCGAGTTCCTCACCACAAGTGATTTTTGGTTTGCCAAAGCACCAAAAATGCACGCCAAAACACAGTTTCTGCACATTCTTAACCCCAGGCCTTCACTACGTTTCAGCCCAGGGTTAAGAATGTTGAGCCTTTCAGGCTCTGTGCTGCAATGCGGTAGTGCTTTGCTGAGCGCCGAAATCTTTTTTTTATTGAGCTTGCAGAAATAAGGACTCTGAGAGTTCGTAGGCAAAAAGCAAAATAGTTTAACAGAGTGATTGTTTTGTCATGATTTTTGGTTTGCT
>JAQVGK010000504.1 GCA_028696755.1 Bacteroidales bacterium
AGAATTGTGTCGAGCCGACATGTCGTTCTCTAAAACAAATATTTGAGTACTGGCCAAAGGTGACTGGCATTTGTTTTAGGCCAAGGTCGACGTACAATTCTTTTGTTTCGTCTCGAGGTGCGTTGGGAACGGCGTAGCCCTCATGAGCGTAGCGAATAACCTTCGTTTTGCCTTGATTTTTTTGTAACTTTTTTCATCAAGGAAAAAAGTTTTGCTACAATAATTATGGAAAATAGATTTAATAATTATTAAATTTCTTAACTAAACGACATTGATTTGTGATTTGACTTTAGTTTTCTACTTTTGTAAAAAAATCTTTTATGACTTTAATAAAATCTATTTCTGGAATTAGAGGCACTATAGGTGGTATTGCTGGCAATAACCTTACCCCTCTTGATGTTGTAAAATTCGTTACTGCTTATGCTGCCTGGCAAAAAGAAACAAATAAAAATGCTAAAACAATTGTAGTTGGTCGCGATGCCAGACCATCAGGAAAAATGATGGAAAACATCGTAGTTTCGGTGCTTAATTCGATCGGATTTGATGTTATCAATATTGGGTTAGCTACAACCCCAACAACAGA
This sequence comes from Bacteroidales bacterium, assembly GCA_028696755.1. Next base: position 584 of record JAQVGK010000504.1, read on the forward strand.
GTTTGCTGTTATAAGAGAAAAAGCTGATGGAGGAATCATTTTAACTGCTAGTCATAACCCTAAAAACTGGAATGCTCTAAAACTTTTAAATAACAAAGGCGAATTTTTAAACGCTGCAGAAGGTCAACGAATACTAGAATTAGCCGAATCGACAACTCATGAATATGCAGCTGTAGAAAATCTTGGTAAAACAACAAAATTGCGCGATTACGAAAATCTACACATTGATTCAGTTCTAAAATTAAAACTAGTAAATAAAGAAATGAACAAAGAAGCTAACTTCACAGTTGCTATTGATTGCGTAAACTCTGTTGGTGGATTTGCAATTCCTAAACTACTAAAAAGTCTTGGCGTAAAGAATATAATCGAACTTTACTGCACTCCCGACGGAAACTTCCCACATAATCCCGAACCTTTACCCGAGAATCTTACAGAAATTAGCAAGCTAATAAAAGATAAAGGAGCTGATGTGGGATTTGTGGTTGATCCTGATGTTGACAGACTTGCAATTTTATGTGAAGATGGTTCTATGTTTGGCGAAGAATATACTCTTGTTGCTGTTGCCGACTACGTTCTATCAAAAACTCCTGGAAATACGGTTTCCAATTTATCATCCACCAGAGCTCTTCGCGATGTTACTGAAAAGTATGGAATGACATATAATCCAGCAGCAGTTGGTGAAGTGAATGTAGTTTCTGTTATGAAAGACTCAAACGCAGTAATTGGTGGTGAAGGCAATGGTGGTGTGATTTATCCTGAGTCGCATTATGGCAGAGATGCTCTTGTAGGAATTGCACTCTTTCTAAGTTTGTTAGCCGAAAAGAAAATAAGCGTTTCAAAATTAAGAAAAACTTACCCTGAATATTTCATCTCGAAAAACAAAATCGAACTCGACGAAACTGTTGATGTTGATCAAATTTTGAAAAAACTTGAAAAAAAATACAAGAAAAATCCTCATCACACAATCGATGGATTAAAAATCGAATATCCCGAAACTAAAGAGTGGGTACATTTAAGAAAATCCAATACTGAACCAATTATTCGCATATACTCCGAAAGCCTCGACAAATCAAAAGCAGATTCTTTGGCTCAGATGATAATAAACGATATTAAAGAACTGATGTAATCTACGTGGAATGATAAAAACAATTTCCGTTGAGGAAGCCTTAAAACTAAAACTACCCATTGTTGATGTAAGATCACCAGGGGAATTTGCAAAAGGGCATATCACCGGAGCAGTTAATATTCCTATTTTCACTGATTCGGAACGAGCTAATTTAGGCCACATTTATAAAAATATTTCGCCCGAATCTGCTATCGAAAAAGGATATTTCTACGTTAATCCAAAGCTGAATAACCTTACTCGGCTTGCTGATAAAGCATCAAATGATAAAAGACTAGTTGTACATTGCTGGCGTGGTGGCATGAGAAGCAATTCGTTTGCAAAACATCTTGATCAAAATGGATTTAGCGAAGTGTATATAATTGATGGCGGATACAAATCCTACAGAAATTCTGCATTAGAAAGCATGAGCACTGATTTTAACATTGTTTTGCTCGGAGGCTATACTGGAAGCGGAAAAACATTTATTCTAAAAGAACTGAAATCTCTTGGCGAACAGATAATTGACCTCGAAGCTATTGCAAATCATAAAGGTTCGACATTTGGTGGAATAAATCAGCCTCCACAACCTACGACAGAACAATTTGAAAACAACTTACATCACGAATTACTAAAGATTGATCGCAGTAAAGTTGTTTGGCTAGAAGATGAGAGTCATAACATTGGTCGAAACGAAATTCCGCACAATTTTTTTGCTCAAATGCAAAAATCAAAACTTATTTTTTTAGATGTTCCGCGAATAGAACGAGCAAGACATTTGGTTGAAGAATATTCGGTATGCGACAAAAAAAAACTTGCCGAATCAATCATGCATATTTCTAAAAGAATAGGTGGATTAAACGTCAAAAATGCTTTGGCTTATTTGGAAGATGACAACTTCTTCGAGGTTGCTCTAATTGCATTAGGGTATTATGACAAATCATACTTTCAATTAATGCAAAGTCGAAATAACGAAAACGTGTTAACACTTAAACTTCCCAACATCAGTCATCTTAAAAATGCTCACGAAATATTAAACTTTGTGAACAATGAAACCTCAATGAAAAAAAGCTAAAAGGAATTAATATTTTTGTACAAATAAATCTCAATCGCAAATGATATTAATAGTTTACACAACCGCATATCGAAAAGGAAGTAAAATGTTTGCAAAAGTTGCCAATACCATGCAAAGCGAGTTAAGGTCTTTTTATGATGGAGAAATTCAGGTGATTGGGGTATTTGGGAAAAAAGACTTGTCAGATTTATTCAGTAAAATTGAGGTTGAAAACAAAAGAATTGATGAATTCCATTTCATTGGGCACTCTGGCATGTATGGTCCAATGTACGGCACAACAGAATATCCAGAACAGTATAGCCCATACGAATTAAAAACACTGAAAAT
>JAQVGK010000505.1 GCA_028696755.1 Bacteroidales bacterium
AAATAATAGGCCAACAGCCCCAAGTACTTTAGGCACTTTAGGGCACTTTAGGCACTCTAGGCACTATAAATGAAGTAAAACAAAAATAGAAATAATAAGCCAGCAGCCCCAAGTACTTTAGGCACTTTAGGGCACTTTAGGCACTCTAGGCACTTAAAATTATGAATACAAAACCAGAAATAGGATTACTAAGATTTACAACAGCAGGTTCTGTTGACGATGGAAAAAGCACACTTATTGGGCGTTTGCTTTACGACAGTAAGTCAATTTTCGAAGATCAGCTTGATAGTATAACCGAAACTTCAAAAAGACGAGGTAACGAAGAGGTGGATTTATCGTTGCTTACCGATGGATTAAGAGCAGAACGAGAACAGGGAATTACTATTGATGTAGCATACCGTTATTTTTCCACACTAAATCGTAAGTTTATTATTGCTGACACACCTGGGCATATTCAATACACTCGAAATATGGTTACAGGAGCTTCAACAGCTGATGTAGCAATTATTTTAATAGATGCCCGCAACGGTGTAATTGAGCAAACTATCCGACATACTTTTATTGCGACATTGCTAAATCTAAAGCATATTGTTTTCTGTGTGAACAAGATGGATCTTGTTGAGTTTAGCGAGGCTCGTTTTGACGCAATTACAGCAGATATTAAAAATCTTGCAGAGAAAACAGGAGCGAGGAGCATTCACATAATGCCAATAAGCGCAAAATTTGGCGACAATGTTGTTGATAAATCCGAAAATTTGAATTGGTACAAAGGCGTTACGCTTCTCGAATTGTTGGAAACACTAAGAATTGCCGATGATTATAGCTCGAAAATTGTCCGATTCCCTGTACAGTATGTAATTCGTCCTCACGACGATAAGTATCACGATTACCGTGGTTATGCAGGACGTATTTCGGGCGGTAGAATGTATCCCGGCGAGTTGGTTACTGTTTTGCCTTCTATGCTGGTTTCACGTGTTAAAAGCATTGATGTTTTTGAAAAAAGTTTGCCCGAAGCAAAATCTGGCGATTCGGTTACTATTGTTTTAGAAGATGATATCGACATCTCGCGTGGCAATATGATTGTGCCTTCAGAGAATATTCCTCAGGTAGCCAAAGATGTAGAAGTTATGATTTGCTGGTTTAACGAAAAGCCCTTGATGATAAGAGGAAAGTACGTTTTGCGCCACTCTTCCAGCGAAGTAAAGTGCATGGTTATGTCGGTTGATCACAAAATTAACATCAATACTCTTGATCCCGATTATGAGGATAAGAATGTAAAGATGAACGATATTGCCCGCATCACTCTAAAAACTACAGCTCCAATCTTTGTTGACGATTATCGCGACAATCCAGTTTCGGGTAGCCTAATTCTGGTTGACGAAGCCACAAACGAAACCGTGGGAGCAGGGATGGTGAGGTTGAGGTAAAAGGATGAACCAATAATTTGCTAAGTTTTATTGGGTATAGATAATTTTTAATATTCAATAAACCAAAATTGCTTAAATAATTTTATTTGCATCGAAATAAATAAGGTGTTATCTTTGCATAAAGAATGTAAAATCGAATGCTATGTCAACAATATCAATAGAAGTGAACCAGCGCACTAAAGCAGGGAAAGCTTTATTAGAAATAGCTCGACTGTTGGCTGCATCAGGTAAAGGGATTTTTATTACAAAACAACCTGACATTACTGCAAAAGAAGAAGCAAACATTTTCTTTGCAAACTCAAAACGTTCAATGTCTGGTGTAATGTCAAAATTGGTATAAAAGCAAACAGAATTATTTAATTCAAAATAATGACAACTATAAAAGAATCAAAAGAAAATGGCTTAACAGGCAAAGTTACTAAAGCCGCTATAAAAACAAAAAGGAAGAAAAGGGGCTTCGCTGGAATACTTAAAGGAAAAATACATTATAAAAGTGATGCTATTTTTAATTTGTCCTTGTGAAGAAATTTTTATTAGATGCACATATTTTAATTTGGCTATCAGAAAACAAAAGAAAAATTGATTCAGGTATTGTTGAAGATATAGAGTATTTTCAATATGAGTATTTTATAAGTGTTGAGACTTTACGTGAAATTGTTATTCTACAGTCGAATAATAAGCTACAATTAGATTACAGCATTGATAAAATTGCTAAGTTAATTGAACATTACAATTTTACAATCATAAATACAGAGCCAAAACACATTAAGACATTAGAAAAGTTACCAATTCTTCACATATCCAATAAAGCGCACGATGATCCTTTTGACAGACTTTTAATATCTCAAGCAATTTCGGAAAAGTTTACTCTAATAAGTGCAGATAAGAAGTTTCCATATTACACTAATTTGGGGCTTAAACTGTTAGAAAATTGAAAAATAAATTGTGCTGAGATTATACCAAATATTAAATAATTATGTTTAAAGCTTTGCAAATACTGCAAAGCTTTAATTTTATTAAATACTTGATAGGCTAGGAGGCTCCAGCTAGCTCAACTATTATACTCAACCCCCTTGCTCGCTCAGCCTTGAAATCCGACTGACTGAAAAAATTCCACAAAATGATCTAATCTTTTTAAACTGACCATGCTAAATGGTTTTGTTACAAAAATAGAAAAAATCTGATTGATGCGATACTCGGATTGGAAATTGGAGAGAGCCAAGGGAAATTTCTGTAACATATCAGAATTACTTTTTCCTACAGCTTAATCAAAGGCAAATTATGTTCTCCACCATCCGAATAGATAATAATTCTATAGCAGCCAGAGTTCAAATTCGAAATGTCTACTTTTTCATTGTCAAAGTTCTCGATATTTAAAAGTTCTTTTCCGGTGATGTCGATTATTCTGATAGTTTTTATCTGAAGTGTTTCCGATTCAATTGTAAGCCAGTTTGTTGTTGGATTTGGATAGACTTTGAAATGTGTATGTAAATCATTTTGACTAACACTACCATTGCTTTGTATGTTGATGCATGGCTCAATATAAGCTGTATCTCTACATCCTGCAATTGCAGGAACTTCGATTACAAGGTATGGGCTGAAACAACCAGCTGTTTGATAAATATGTTCTAACAGTTCGTCACATATTTCCTCA
>JAQVGK010000506.1 GCA_028696755.1 Bacteroidales bacterium
AGAAATTGCTTTGCACTTTTTCTTTTTGCGAGTATGTTAAAATTGCAAATTGCTTTTTTATAAAATTCACAAAGCAATTTCTATTTTAACGGGATGGTTTACTGCTAAATTTTGCTGTATGCCTCCTTAGCCTCAGCCTTAGCCTTAGCCTTAGCCTTTTTGTAAGCAGTAAGCGGTGCGTCGGTGGTCGGTCCCGAGCCAAAGGCTACCCGATAAATCGGGACAGGCAGTGTATCCTAGTTAAAAGAAGAAATTGCTTTGCACTTTTTCTTTTAGCGAGTATGTTAAAATTGCAAATTGCTTTTTTTATAAAATTCATAAAGCAATTTCTATTTTAACGGGATGGCAGTCTGCTTTTTATGCAGTAATCCTCCTTAGCCTTAGCCTCAGCCTTAGCCTTCTTGTAAGCGGTACGTCGGTAATCGGTGGTAGGCAGCAAAATTTAGCATTAATCCTCCTTAGCCTTAGCCTCAGCCTTAGCCTTGTTGTAAGCGTTGTGGCTAAATGCAAAATTATGATTATTTTATCTGGCAAACTATAAGTAGCAGTAAACAAAATCGAGCACAAATACCGACACACCGACCACTGCTAACCGCTTACAAAAAAGAAGGTAGAATGCAAATAAAACATAATTCAACAACTCCACCAATTTAGAACACTTCTATTTTAGATTTCAATGGTATAAAACACTAAAAAATCAGGTTTTGAAATAATAAAAAATATTAATTTAGCGACTCTTTTAAAAAGTTACTAAAAGGATTTAAAATTTATCTAATAAAACGAATATGGCAAGAACTAAAAAATTCATTACATGCGACGGTAATTATGCTGCCGCTCATGTAGCGTATATGTTCAGTGACATGGCGTGTATCTATCCGATCACTCCATCATCGAACATGGCAGAAAATGTTGACGAATGGGCTGCTCATGGCAGAAAAAACATTTTTGGTCAGACAGTAAGAGTTGAAGAAATGCAATCTGAAGCTGGAGCAGCAGGTGCTGTTCACGGTTCTTTACAAGCAGGTGCTTTAACATCAACTTACACAGCATCACAGGGTTTATTACTCATGATTCCGAACATGTACAAAATTTCTGGCGAATTACTTCCAGGTGTTTTCCATGTTAGTGCACGTAGTTTGGCAGCTCAGGCTTTGTCGATCTTTGGAGACCACAGCGACGTAATGAGTACAAGACAAACTGGTTTTGCCATGTTGGCAACCGGTTCTGTTCAACAAATTATGGACATCGCTCCTATCGCTCACCTTGCAGCAATTAAGAGCCGTGTTCCTTTCCTTCATTTCTTCGATGGTTTCAGAACTTCTCACGAAATTCAGAAAGTTGAATATTTCGAGAATGAAGATATGGCTGCTCTTTTGGATTGGGATGCAGTTGACAAATACAGAAAAAATTCATTGAATCCTGAAAATCCTTGCACAAGATGGACTGCTCAAAATCCTGATATTTATTTCCAGTCGCGCGAGGCTGCTAACAAATTCTACGAAGGGATTCCAGACCTTGTTGAAGAATACATGCAGAAAATCACTGATTTAACAGGTCGCATATATCACCCATTCACTTATCACGGTGCTGCGGATGCAGAAAATATCGTTGTGGCAATGGGCTCAATCACCGACGTATTAATTGAAACTGTAAATTATCTAAACGATCAGGGGAAAAAAGTAGGTTTAATCAGTGTCCATCTTTACAGACCATTTTCTGAAAAATATTTCATGAAAGTGTTACCAAAATCTGTAAAGAGAATTGCTGTTTTAGACAGAACTAAAGAAATTGGTGCGAATGGTGAACCATTGTTCCTCGATGTTAAAGAAATGTTCTATAATAAAGAAAATCGCCCAGAAATTTTCGGTGGAAGATATGGTCTTTCTTCAAAAGACACTACTCCTTCGATGATGATGGCAGTTTACGAAAACTTAGAGCTTGCAAAACCAAAAGACAGATTTACAGTTGGTATCGAAGATGATGTAACTAATTTATCATTGCCAGTAAAATCAAACTTATCAATTCTCTGTAAAGGTACTTTCGAAGGTAAATTTTATGGATTAGGGTCTGACGGTACTGTTGGAGCTAACAAAAACTCAATTAAAATCATTGGCGAGACTACCGATAAATATTGTCAGGCATATTTCGCTTACGACTCAAAAAAATCGGGTGGTTTCACAGCTTCACACCTTCGTTTTGGGGACAAACAAATCAGAGCTCCTTATCTGGTAACAACTCCAGACTTTGTTGCTTGCCACGTTCCTGCTTATCTCGAACAATATGACGTACTTGATGGCATTAAAGCTAATGGCAGTTTCCTTCTCAACTCAATTTGGGATGTGGAAGAAACTAAACGTCGCTTACCTGACCATATGAAGAAAGTTCTTGCTGAGAAAAATATCAAATTCTACATCATCAATGCAACTCAGATTGCTGAAGAAATTGGTCTTGGCAACAGAACTAATACTATTTTGCAAGCTGCATTCTTCAAAATTTCAAATGTTATTCCTTACGAAAAAGCAGTTGAACAAATGAAGAAAATGATTGTAAAATCATATGGAACAAAGGGAGAGAACATTGTAAACATGAACTACAAAGCTGTTGATGCTGGTGATGCAGTTGTAAAAGTTGAAGTTCCTGCCGAATGGGCAAAAATTGAAACTAAAGGTTTCTGTGTTTGCAGAACTAAAGAAGTTCCTGAATTCATTTCTAAAGTTGCCGATGTTATCAATTCTCAAAAAGGCGACACTTTACCAGTATCTACATTTAATGGTCGTGAAGATGGAACCTTCCCTAACGGAACAACAAAATACGAAAAACGTGGTATTGCAGTTAACGTTCCTGAATGGATTCCTGAAAACTGTATTCAGTGTAACCAATGTTCTTACGTTTGTCCTCACGCTGCAATTCGTCCTTTCCTTCTCACAGATGAAGAGGTTAAAAATGCACCTGCAGGAACACAAACAGTTACTGGAATTGGTGGAACAAAAGAATATCAGTTCAGAATGCAAGTATCTGTTTTAGACTGTACTGGTTGTGGAAACTGTGCTGATGTTTGTCCATCAAAAACAAAAGCTCTTG
>JAQVGK010000507.1 GCA_028696755.1 Bacteroidales bacterium
ACAAATACAAATTATTTGCAAAGCGGACTAAAATGTGTTAATAAGTAATCGGGGCAAAAGCGAACTAATGCTTTAGTTGGGTTTAACCCTCGATTGCGCATATAAAATACTTTTAGATTCATAATTGTTCCTAAGTGCGTAATCGGGGATAAATTTGATGAAATTTTACTTTTGCGTTTGGGGTGCTGTGCGGCTGCGGATGGTCTGCTGGCCTGCATCGGCGGCTGTCTGCATCTGCGACAGGTCTGCATCTGCGACACTGTCAGGACCTACGGACACTGACAGGTCTTGCTGCTGGTGCTGACAGGTCTGGCTGCTGCAAGACAAATGCAAAAGTTTGTCAATCTTTTTTTGCCTAATACCTCCTTTCTTTGTTTTACGATATCAACAGTAATATTCGTATAGGTTTTGCCATCAATGCAATAAATACAAAGCTAAATCAAATTTTCAATTTACAAACGCCTATGTTTACATAGTATTGCTTAGTTTATACAAAATGCAATTTTTCAAAAAAAAAAAAATGGGGCTAAGTGGTTGAGGATCAGGGGATTAGATAGCAACATCAAACCCAGTCAATTTATACTTTATGTTGAATAAATTATATAATAGCGATCATTCTAAGCAAATAATGCAAAATGGCAAAAACGAAGCATGGCAAGGTAACTAGGAATAACATTTGTGATGAGATTTACAATGTTCTTATTGTGCAATAAATCTTTGATTCTGGAAAACACAAATCTTATTTTGCAAGCACGATTTCAATTCGTAAATTTGCAGCTCTAAAAAAACAATAAAATGGTAAGAGTACGTTTTGCACCAAGTCCAACTGGTCCGCTACATATTGGCGGGGTAAGAACAGCTTTGTTTAATTATTTATTTGCTCGTCGCAATGGCGGAACGATGATTTTGCGTATCGAAGATACCGACCAAACCCGCTTTGTAGAAGGTGCCGAAGAGTATATAATGAATTCGCTGGCATGGTGCGGAATACATTTCGACGAAGGAATTCGCGAAGGTGGAAATTATGGCCCTTACCGCCAAAGCGATAGGCGTGAGATTTACGAGAAATACGCTAAACAGCTTATCGAAAATGGCAGCGTTTATATGGCTTTCGATACTGCCGAAGAACTCGATGCTTTGCGTGCAGATGCCGAAGCAAAGGGACTAACTTTTACATACAATTTTATTACTCGTAAGAATTTAAAAAACAGCCTAGCTCTTTCGACTGCCGAAGTTGATGAACTAATTAAAGCCGGGACTCCATACGTTTTGCGTTTTAAAATGCCCGAAAATCGCATAGTTGATTTGCACGACGAAATCCGTGGTGACATAAAATTCAACACCAGCGAGCTCGACGACAAAGTGCTGATGAAAACCGATGGCTTGCCAACCTATCACATGGCAAATATTGTTGACGACCATTTGATGGAAATTACTCACGTAATTCGTGGCGAAGAATGGCTGCCATCAATGCCACTGCATCACCTGCTATACGAAGCATTTGGCTGGACAGCACCAAAATTTGCTCATCTCCCACTCATTCTAAAACCAAGCGGAAAAGGTAAGTTAAGTAAACGAGACGGCGACCAACTTGGTTTCCCAGTTTTTCCAACAGAATGGAAAAGTGGTGATGATATCTATCGTGGTTATCGAGAAGATGGATATTTCCCAGATGCATTTATAAATATGCTGGCTTTACTAGGCTGGAACCCTGGAACAGAACAAGAAATTTTCTCGATGGACGAACTTATCGCAGTATTCTCACTCGACAGAGTTGGAAAAAGTGGTAGTCGTTTCGATCCTGACAAAACAAAATGGTTTAACCATCAATATCTGATTACAAAATCCGGAGAAGAGCTTGCTGATTTGTGGAAACCAATTCTTGATGCAAAAGGAATAAACTACAATAATTTGCCTCTAGCACAAATTTGCGAGATGCTTAAAGAAAGGGTGAATTTTGTTAGCGAACTGTGGGATGAATCATATTTCTTCTTCGAAACTCCAAAAGAATATGATGACAAATTCCTAAAAAAAGCATGCAAAGAAGATACTGCAGAATTGATGGAGAAGCTAATAGAGGTTATCGAGCCTCTCGCAGATTTTAGTTCAACAAATACCGAAGCAGCAGTAAAAGGATGGCTCGAGCCTGCCGAAATAGGATTTGGTAGAGTTATGTCACCGTTCCGTTTAGCAATGGTTGGTGCAGGCAAAGGTCCTCACGTTTTCGACATTACTGCTATTGTTGGTAAAGAAGAAACTTTGAAAAGGATCAAGAATCTTATTGAGTTTTTGAGGAAATTAAACTAAAGCTTAGGTTCGCAAATTAGCGCTAGTTTATTGATGGATTAGTCTAAATTCCGACCTCAATGACTATCGCAATTTAAACTACAACCATATTTGATTTTATCGAATACTATTACGAAATTTATAGTTGATTTATTCATAAATTCACATTCAGCCCTCTGGGCTGTGGTGTGTTTTATTTATTAACCATAGGTGACAGAGGTCGCCAATGGTTATGAATGTTAAGTCCTCCGGACTTTTCGAGCTGCTTTTTAATTTGATGATATCATTAATTCGGCATATCACATTCAGCCTTCCAGGCTGTGGTGTATTTTTACTTGCTTACCATAGGCGACAGAAGTCGCCTATGGTTATGAACGTTAAGCCTTACAGGCTTTTAGTACAATAATTAATTTGTTGAAGTACTAAAATAGCTGATTGGCAAATCAAAGCAGCCTAAGCACGGAGTGCTTAACATCCTTAACTGTCAGCGAAATGCAAAAGCATGAGCTGGCAGTCATAAAACGTAAATCAAAACAGCCCAGAGGGCTGAATGTGAGAGGTATATATTTCTGTAAACTCAGACCTCTACAACTATCGTAATTTTAAAAAGACAAGCCTAACATAGCTAATTGGCAAATCAAAGCAGCCTAAGCACGGAGTGCTTAACATCCTTAACTGTCAGCGAAATGCAAAAGCATGAGCTGGCAGTCATAAAACGTAAATCAAAACAGCCCAGAGGGCTGAATGTGTGAGGCATATATTTCTGCAAATTCAGAACTCTACGAC
>JAQVGK010000508.1 GCA_028696755.1 Bacteroidales bacterium
GTACTACAACTGCCGAACTCTCAGATTTTCGATGCGAATATTGAGCCAGCTCGCCACATTGCATACATACGGCATGAACTTTTGTAACATATTCGGCAACAGCAAAAAGGACAGGCATCGGTCCAAATGGTCTTCCTTTAAAGTCCATATCGAGTCCAGCAACGATTACTCTTATACCTTGATTTGCAAGCTGAACGCATACATCAACAATTCCGGAATCGAAAAATTGTGCTTCGTCTATACCAACAACATCTACATCGCCGGTAAGCAATAAGATATTTTGTGAAGATGGAACTGGAGTTGAGCGTATAGATGTGGCGTTATGCGAAACAACTTCTTCTTCGCTATATCTTACATCAATTGCAGGCTTAAAAATCTCGACATTTTGCTTTGCATATTCGGCTCTGCGCAAACGTCTGATAAGTTCTTCGGTTTTGCCCGAAAACATTGAGCCGGCAATTACTTCAATCCAGCCTTTTTTTGGTTCACCTTTTCTCGATTGTTCAAGAAACATTTTACAATTATTTTTCTAATTTTGTCAAAAATATAATGTTACAAATTTAGAAAATTATTTTAGCATGGAAAAGATTATCGCTTTGAAAGAAAAACTTAAAAAAATTTCGCTTTTTGTTGAAAGTATCGAGGGGAATAATATAAGCATTATCGAAAAGGATATCCTGCTTCAGAAACTGCGTGAGTTTTATCTTGAAGTTTATAATCTTGATGCTACTAAGGCTGCCACCGATTTTATGCCTGAACCAGGTCCAAAGGTTCAAGTTCTGACTAAAGAAGAACCTGTGAAGGTCGAATTTTCTAAACCTGAGACTGTAAAACCTGAACCTGTCAAAGTTGTTGAAGAAATTAAGCCCCAGCCAGTTATCGAAGAGCCTAAAAAAGTAGAAATTATACCAGATCCTGTTATCGAAGTTGATGAAATTCCGGTAATTGATGACGATGAAATATTTGCAGAAGAAAAAATTGATGACGATGATTTGTTTGACTTTGCCGAACCAGAAGAAGTAGTGTCTACTCCAGAACCAGTAAAGAATTTTGAGCCAACTCCCGAACCTGTTAGGCCTGTTGAGCAAAAGCCTGAACCAATAATTCAGGAACCTGTTAAAAAACCAGTTGTTGAGCAAGCTTCTTTATTTGGTGGTAATGGATCATCAGGAGTTAAAACTTTAGGTGAGCAACTTGGACAAAATAAAACTTCACTAAACGAGGTTCTTGCTCAAAAATCTGCACCTCAGGACATTACTTCAAGATTGAAGCCTGTTACTGATATCAAGGCAGCTATTGGTGTTGGAGATCGTTTTCTGTACATCCGCGAATTGTTTGGTGGTAGTACCGATACTTTTGACGAAACTATAAACCATCTAAACTCACTTCATTCTTTTGCTGATGCACAGTCGTATTTAAGTGCAAAATTTGGTTGGGACGAAACATCTGGCACAGTTGGATCGTTTCTTAATGTAGTAAAAAGAAGATATGTGTAAACTAAAACATTGCCTGATAATTTTTTTAGGTTTGTTATTTTTCAACGGCGTTTTATTTGCCCAGAATGTTGAAAATACAAAGAAAAGAGTCGAAATTCTTGCTTCCGAGGAATTTGGCGGACGTGGTTATGTTGGTAATTCTGCCGATACTTCATCTGCGTATATCGCTGCTGAGCTTAAAAAAGCTGGCGTTTTAACTTTTGGTGATTCTTACTTCCAAGAGTTTAATTATCCAGTAAATACTTTTCCTGGTAAACTGGTTGTGAAAGCTGATGGTAAAAAGCTTATTCCAGGAAGTGAATATCTTATTGGTCCGGGCACTCCCACAGTAAAAGGGAAATATGAAGTTTGGCTGCCCGATTCGCTTTTACTTAACGATACCATAAAGTTTGTTGCCGAGCTCAACCGAAACGATTTTCATAAAAAAGTTTTTGTGCTTGATTATGCCCAAACTCAAAATATTGAGATTAAAAAGTTCTACATTAAAATCATGCAGAATAACCGCTGGTTTGGTTGTGTGGCTGAATTAATTCCAGAAGAGCTTATGTGGTCGGTTAGCACCAGAGTACAGAAATATCCTACTATCAAAATTAAACGCGAGGCATATAATCGTAAAACTAAGAAGATTTGTGTTGATGTTGAATCGGTTTTCGTAAAGAAGTTTAACGCTCGAAATGTTATTGGTTATATACCGGGCGAAACCGACGATTTTATTGTTTTTTCTGCTCATTACGATCATTTAGGTAGAATGGGTAAAGATGTTTTTATTCCTGGCGCTCAGGACAATGCCAGCGGAACAGCAATGTTACTAGATTTGGCCGATTACTACTCTAAGAATAAACCAAAACACTCAATCGCATTTATGTTTTTCTTTGGCGAGGAAGCTGGTTTGCTGGGATCGCTTTATTATGTTCTAAATCCAATGTTCGATCTTACAAAGATAAAAGCTGTAATAAATATTGACCTTGCCGGAACCGGTGATGATGGAATTACGATCGTAAATGGCGCATCGCCCGAATACGAAAACGAATGGCAGCTTTTTCAAAAGATTAACACTGAAAATAATTATTTCTCGGTAATGAAACCCCGCGACATTTCGATGAATAGCGATCATTATCCTTTTCACGAAATGGGAGTGAAGGCAGTTTTTATTTACACGATGGGCGGTAAAACATATTATCATAATCCAAAAGATAAACCCGAAACTTTAACTTTTGGTGGTTACAATCAACTTTTCGGACTTGTTACTAAATTTGCGGAAGAGTATGAGTAATTGTTCTTAGTAAGTTTTGTATTAAATTATTAATTAAATTTGTAAAAAATACTTGAGAAATGCTTACAATAAAATTGCGTGTTAATGAGAGTATAGCGAATCATCTTTTTTGGTTTCTAAGTAAATTCAATAATGACGAAATCGAAATTATTGAAGAAAGTGCCGAATTTATCCGAGTTAAAAACTATCTAACTGAAGAGTTAAGGCGTCTCGAAAGCGGAGAAGCTGAGGTAATGTCTGTTCAGGAGGCTGATATCGAATTCGAGAAAACAATAAAAAAGTATGAATCTTGATCTTAC
>JAQVGK010000509.1 GCA_028696755.1 Bacteroidales bacterium
TTTGTAATTTGGGATTTGTAATTTGGGATTTGAGGTTTCCCCCTTCTATTCTCCAAACTTCCCAATCTCCCCAAATCTCACAATTCTGGCGCGAAGTTGCTCAACAGTTTCGTTTAAGGTAGCGAAAGAGAGATCCTCTGGTTTAATGTTGTTGAGATTTTCGAGGTCCTGATCAGAAAGAAGAAATTGTTTATTAAAATCGACAAATACTTGTTGGATTTTTTTAGTTGCAATCAAATCATTCCCAGTTTTCGAGAGTAGAAAATCTTTAAACATTGCACTTGTCCACTCGTGGCGACGGCGGGTGTAGCGAGATGCTTTCTCCTTAACATCATACCAGGATTTAACATTTGAAGTTAAGTTTTCGAAGAATTTGATGTTTCGTTTTGAGATTATTCCTTTTCCTTTAAATTTGTAATCTCTGTACAAGTTTAGCAATTTTAAGAGCGTATCTTCATCTGCTCCGCTAAGCGCAAAGCCATCGGTGTAAACTGTATTAAAGTAAATGAATAAACTATTGCGATTACAGAAATCAACCATCTCGGGAATTTCTTGGCCATTTTGAATCATCGGACAAACCGAAATATTTACATAAGTATGCTTTCTTTTAGCAATTGCAGCGAACTTCATAACATTCGCAATAACTGTTTCGTACTCAGCATTACATCTAATTGACTCAAAAACTTCTTTTTGCAACGAATCAACAGAAACTCCCACATAAAAATTTCCACGTTCAAGATATGACTTAATCTTGTCGTTAAAAACTGTTCCGTTAGTTTGTAGGTGAATTTTACATTTTGGATTGAGTTCTAAAATTACGTCCCAAATTTTATAGTATATGTTTATCAAAAACGGTTCTCCACCAAGAAATTTAGCAACTTTAAGCGTTGGAATAAATTCGCGCAACTGATTCAAAAATTCATCATCATAAGGCGGAATAATCTTCTCCACTCCTTTTTCTCTTGCAATAGTTGACGAAAATCCTTCGTGACACATTTTACAAGCAAGATTACAAGTATTATCCAACTCAAAAACAATTTCGGATGGAATCACTCCCTGATCCTTAAGATTATCATATAATCTTGCCTCGGTTCCCTCAAAATTGCCCGCTTCAATAAGCTTATGACAATGCTGGCATCCATACATAAAATTTTGTCGGCACAGCTCTTTTTGCAAAAAACTTCGCTTTTCGCCGTGAAATATCTCGCTAATACTTTGTTGAGGATATTTTCCTAAAATGTGAGCGCGGTTAAAGCAGCATGCAGTTGCATTACCATAAATATCAAAGTATAAACTTCGCAAAGGAGCATGACAAACACAAGGCTCTGGTCCGGTTGTACGACTTTTGTTGTATTCTACTAATTTTTGCTTATTACCAAAATTGGTGTGAATAAACTTTTCGACAGGCGAATATTTTATCGAATTAGAGATTTTTTTAATCCTGATTTTCGAAAATGATAATATGTCGCCTATTCGTTTTCTCATATTTATTGAATTTCGCGACAAAGTGAACTTAATTCCTCAATTGTTTTACTTTCGAGATAAGAAAAAAACTCATCGTCAGATACCATAATCAGTTTATTTACAACGATTTGTTTGTTTGGCAATTCGTCAATTCGATTCAGCAATTCAACAAACTTTGACAGCAAATCTGGCTTTATTTCATTTACTCTAATTTTTAGCAAATCTACAGCTTCGGCATATTGTATTAGGTAATCAGGCTTTTCTTTATGATTCTCCTTTTGATGATTTTCATCTGCCCAATCCCTCAACAATTTGATTAAATTGTCAAGGTTCGCACGATTGGTTCTCTGGTTCTTTGTATCCTCAGGAAATTGTCTTAGTTCGATACTGTCGGCAAGTTTCTCAAGTGATTCAGAATCCAGATATTTAAGCGACAATTCTTTTGGTTTAACAACTGTGTGATAATAAACGCAAATGTCGGAATAATTTGCATAATCGACAAAGTTTGCAAGTTCATGACTATTTACGGTCATTGGACACACTAAAAAATTAACATCAGTGTTATTTCTGCGACTATAATCAATAAACTTAGCAATGTTTTTCTGAGCAAATTCAAAAATACCATTTCTACGAATCGACTCATAATTGTCGGGTTCTAAAGAATCAATTGAGATGTTGAAACTGATATTTTTATGAGTTTCGAGTAGTTTCTCAATCTTTGGATTCATTGTATTTGCATTGGTGGTGATAAGAATATTACATTTTGGATTAAGCTCAGCAATCATATCCCAAACACGGTAATATTCTTCAATCATAAACGGATCGCCGCCGGTAAATTCGGCTAATTGCAGATGTGGGATAAATTCTTTCAGCTGTTCAAAAAAATCATCCCCATAAAATTGATTTCCCGAAACCGAATCACAATTTTGCGCTTCTATTCCCGACGAAAGATTTGAATCGCACATTATACACGCCAGATTACATTTATTCGAGAGCTCAAACTCCATAATTACAGGATACTGTGACTTGGAAAATGCATAGTGCTCATACTTATTAATTAATGCAGATTTGTAAGAGCCAGCATACAAAATATCTTCGCAAAATTTGCATGAAGAATTCAAATCGCAAGTAGAATGTTGTTTTCTGATGTCGACAAATGAGCCATTAAACCAGATGTCGTGCAAACTGGATTTCTCGATTCGGGAAGATTTTTCGTTGTACGAAGCATAGCAAGGCGAAACAAAACCGGAACGTGAGAAAAACATGCTTGTGTAGGGAGCATAACAGATTTTTGCTAGCGGACCATATCGGCGCGATTTATTAAATTCGTCGTATACGATTGGAGATATTGCAGTGCATTTTTGCATAAGTTTCTTACGCTTAAATTCGTACATAACAAGCCTAAGGTCGCGGTGTATTTCTACTGCGGCAGTTTGTAAAAACGAAGGTAAAAATTTATAAATACTGCTTATCATTTAGCAAAAATTATTTCCAAAGATAAAGAATTTTGAGAAACTTGTCGCTTACTAAGTAAGCTCCAAGTTTTTTTTAACGCGAATTAACGAATTTTGCTGACGCCAATATAGCTTTAGGCGTCAGCAA
>JAQVGK010000510.1 GCA_028696755.1 Bacteroidales bacterium
TTGAAAGATATGAAATGTTCGAAGCTTTGAATATGGGAGCACAAATTCCAAACGAAGAATTTATTGCAAAAGCAATTGAGTTAAAAGCCGATGCATTGCTGGTTTCGCAAACTGTAACACAAAAAGATGTGCATATAAAAAATCTTACCGAGCTTGTCGAGATGTTAGAAGCAGAAGGTTTAAGAGATAAAGTAATTTTAATTTGCGGAGGGCCTAGAATTTCTCACGAACTAGCAAAAGAGCTTGGTTATGATGCAGGTTTTAGCATGAACTCTTATGCCGATGATGTTGCTAGTTACATTGCACAAGAAATGGACAGACGAATCAATAATAAATAAAAATCAATATCATGGATAAAAATCAGGTTAGGGAAGTAATTGCAAAAAGAGTTGCCAAAGAATTAAAAGATGGTGACGTAGTAAATCTTGGAATTGGATTGCCTACATTAGTTCCTAATTATTTGCCAGAAGGGATTAAATTAACTCTTCAGTCGGAAAACGGACTTTTAGGCATGGGTCCAACACCAGCACCTGGACAAGAAGATGAAAACATGCTTAACGCTGGAGGAGGTTATATTACGGCTTTTCCTGGAGCAGCAACATTTGATTCTTCAAAATCGTTTGGTGTAATTCGAGGCGGTCATGTTGATGTTACTGTTCTCGGAGCAATGCAAGTAGATCCAAGTGGCGACCTTGCAAACTGGACAATTCCGGGCAAACTCACACCAGGTATGGGTGGAGCAATGGATTTGCTTGTTGGTGCGCGCAGAGTTATCTTGGCTATGGAACACACAGCCAAAGGAGCTCCAAAAATTTTAAAGAAATGCACTCTCCCACTCACAGCTAAAGGTCAGGTAAATACAATTATCACCGAAATGGGTGTAATGGAAATTACCGACAAGGGGATTCTGCTTACCGAAATCCATCCAGAGTTTAGCATTGCTGATATTCAGGCGGCTACAGAGGCAGAGCTTATCATATCGGAGAATCTGAAAGCAATGAATGTCTAAACTTAAAACTATTTAGGGAGAAAGACACAAGATCAGAATGCAGATGACTTCATGCATAAATAACTGTATTCTTTAGAAACATGATAAAAAAATAAGCACATAGTTAACAACATTTATAATCTTCTTACTAAAAACATTACAATGGAAAAAGTATTTATCGTGGCTGCAAAACGTACAGCTATCGGGAAATTTGGTGGTTCCTTAGCAACTTTATCTGCTCCTGAAATTGCTGCAGAAGTTATCAAAAGCATAATTGCTGAAACAAAAATCGACACCAAAGCAATTGACGAAGTAATTACTGGAAACATTTTATCTGCTGGACAGAAGCAGGGAGTCTCTCGTCAGGCTGCCATAAAGGCAGGAATAGACAACTCGGTGCCTGCATATTCATTAAACATGGTTTGCGGATCGGGGATGAAAGCAGTTGCAAATGCGTTCTCTGCAATCAGAGCTGGTGAAGCAAATTTAATTCTTGCAGGAGGAACAGAAACTATGTCGGGAGCAGCAATGCTTTTGCCATCTGCTGTTCGTAACGGAATAAAAATGGGCGATTTTAAAGTAGTTGACCACATGATTTTAGACGGATTGTGGGATGCTTATAACGATTACCACATGGGTATTACAGCCGAAAACATTGCCGAAAAATATAGCATCAGTCGCGAAGAACAAGATAAATTTGCAGCGGCATCACAAACTAAAGCAGCTAAAGCTCAGGATGCAGGAATGTTTAAAGATGAAATCGTTCCAGTAAGTATTGTTTCGAGAAAAGAAACCATAGTTTTTGAGAATGATGAATTTATCAATAGAGCTACAAATTTTGAAAAACTAAGTGCACTTCGTCCAGCTTTTAAAAAAGACGGAACAGTTACGGCAGGTAACGCATCGGGAATTAACGACGGAGCTGCTTATGTTCTTGTCGCAAGCGAAGAAGCAGTAAAAAAATATAATCTTACTCCTCTGGTCGAAGTAGTTTCTGTTGGTCAGGGTGGCGTAGATCCTGCCATTATGGGAATGGGACCTGTTCCTGCAATAAAAAATGCTTTGGATAAAGCTGGAATGAAACTTAACGAAATGGAAGTTCTTGAATTAAACGAAGCTTTTGCAGCTCAATCGCTTGGCGTAATTAAACAATTATGCGAAGATCATGGTGTTACAAAAGAATTCTTCGACGAAAAATGCAACAAAAATGGTGGCGCAATCGCATTGGGTCATCCAATCGGTGCATCTGGAAACAGAATTATTGTTAGCCTTATTCACGAAATGAAACGGAGCAATAATAAATATGGACTCGCTTCTCTTTGCATTGGTGGTGGAATGGGAACTGCAATTATAATAAAGAATATTTAATTTAAATTCCAGCATAAGAAAAGCGTTCGTATATTTTACGGACGCTTTTTGTTTTAAAAAGGCTGATCTCGATAATCGTATCCGTAAATCAAAAATGTTGAGTCTTCCCTTCTTATAACAGAAACTTTCTCGTAAGTTTTTTTCCCAGTTGAGTTGGTAACAGAGAAATTAAAATCGACCACCGTATTACCATCAATTTTGTATGCTTTAACATTTGTATTATTAAGTCCTGTTGGAGTACCCCAATAAACATTTCGAGCAGAGAATGAATTTTTAACAATATTGTAATCATTATTAAGAAAAACGGCTTTATCAATTTGTTCAACAATTTTATCGGTATTGTTCTCGGCAAGTAGATTATAGAATTTTGCCGCTAGATCAGCATAAGGTCTTAGTTCATTATCGGATGGTCGGGCAATTTCCTCAACCATGTTTTCGCCTTTAACTTTGCGGTCGAATTTACCAATGTAATATTTTCCATTTCTATCAGAAATTAGAACTTCATCGATATAAACTTCGGAATCGGAGCAAACTGATTCTAATAATAAATTAATTACAGGAGTTCCCTTCATTGTTTCTGACCATACCGACTTTACCGTAAACTTAGATGCATTAACGAAAAGAACTTTTCTTTCGTTATATCCAGTCGTAAACTTATCTCTGCTCATTTTCTCTGCAACGGCAGGATCAAGTAATTTATAAGCCT
>JAQVGK010000511.1 GCA_028696755.1 Bacteroidales bacterium
CCGGGTGGCTGAATCGGTAGACGCGCTGGTCTCAAACACCAGTTCCTTCCCTGGAGTGCCGGTTCGACCCCGGCCCCGGGTACTTTCCCTCCACGCGGAGGGATTTTTTTTATAATTTAGCTTATGATGAACCTTATCAGCACCGAAAAACAACGTCAGTTCGATAAACACTATCTCGAAATGGCTTCTGTTTGGGCAAAAAACTCTTATTGTAAACGCCGTCAGGTTGGAGCTCTTATCGTAAAAGATAAAATGATTATCTCAGATGGTTTTAATGGCACGCCAGAAGGATTTGAAAATGATTGTGAGGATGAAACTGGGCTTACCAAATCGTATGTGCTTCATGCTGAGGCTAATGCAATTACTAAAGTCGCCAAATCGGGAAATAACTCTCTTGGAGCAACTCTTTATGTTACAACATCGCCTTGTATAGAATGTTCTAAACTCATTATCCAGGCCGGAATTAAAAGAGTCGTATTTTTAGATAAATATCACAATACCACGGGACTTGATTTACTTCTGAGAGCAAAAATTGAAGTCGTTAATATTTCGGATAATGATTGAATATAACAACAGTCGCTTTTCGGTAATTATGCCAGTTGTTATTGCGCTTTCTGTAGTAACGGGGATTCTGATTGCAGAGGTTTTCAATAAAAGCAATACAAGTCACAGCATTCTAATTTCTCCAGAAAAGGATAAATTAAGTATGGTTATCGACTATGTTGTAAACGAATATGTTGATGAGGTTAATCGTAAAGAGCTTAGTGAAGTTGCAATACCCAAGTTTCTTGAATCACTAGATCCTCACACTGTTTACTTTGACGCCAAAGAAGCAAAGGCTATGGAGGAAGAACTTGCTGGCAATTTCGAGGGCATAGGAATTCAATTTAACATTTTTAAAGATACTGTTTTAGTTGTAAATGTTATTAAAAATGGACCTTCAGAAACTTCTGGATTAAAAGCAGGTGATCGGATTGTGTATGTAAACGATACTATTGTTGCCGGCATAAAGATTTCTAATGATGATGTAATGAAAAAACTTAAAGGTCCGGGAGGTAGCATTGTTAATCTAAAAATTGCAAGACGGGGCTATAAGGAACTTATTCCGATTAAAATACAACGTGGCGAAATTCCACTTTACAGTGTTGATGCTTACTATAAAATGGACAAAACCACTGGATACATTAAAATTACCAATTTCTCAAAAAACACTCACACTCAGTTTATTGATGCAGTTTTTACAATGAAAAAAACTGGATTAAGCACAATTGTTATTGATCTTAGAAACAACTCTGGTGGATATCTTGTGTCGGCAACTGATATTGTTGATGAATTTCTCGAAAACGGTAAAATGATTGTTTATACAGAAGGCCGGGCAAGGGGAAAAAAGGTTACTAGCGCTACTACAAAGAGAAGTTCGTGCGTTGGACTTGATGTTATTGTTCTAATCGATGAGTTTTCGGCTTCTGCTGCCGAGATTGTTGCAGGCGCTATTCAAGATAACGACAGGGGATTTATTATTGGTCGCCGCTCTTACGGTAAAGGACTGGTTCAGGAGTCAACTACTTTCGATGATGGTTCGGTCATTAGGCTTACAACTGCCCGTTATTATACTCCATCTGGAAGATGTATTCAGAAATCGTACGAAAATGGACTGGACGAGTATTACGCTGACATTTACAATCGATATATGCATGGCGAGTTCCTTGACCAGGATAGCATTAAACTAAACGACTCTCTTATCTACAAAACATCAAAAGGTAGGTCGGTTTATGGTGGCGGAGGAATTATGCCCGATATTTTTGTTCCAGTCGATACTTCTGGATATTCTGCGTTGTACAGCCAAATTAGTAAGAAAAATCTCGATTACACATTTTCGATTGAGTATGTTGATCAAAATAGAGAAATTCTCGAAAAATATAAGTCAACCGCTGAATTATTAGCTTATATGCAGCGAAGCGGGGTAATCCAGAAATTTTGGCAGTATGTTGGTGCAAATGGAGTTGTTGTTAAACAGCGCGAAATTGCCATCTCAGGAAAGTACATCGAAAACAATGTTTATGCCTACATCGCGCGTCAAGTTTTGGGTGACTCTTCTTTTTATGAAATTGCAAACTCCCTTGACCCTGTTATTGATTCGGTTATGAATGTTGTAAGGGAAAAGCGAAAGCTTGAATTTTAACAGTTTAGATTTGCTTTTATTTTCTCAAGACACCACCTGCAGATTATAGCGTTGAAAGATTTAAAATTTTTAAGTGGTTCTATGCCCTTTTTATTTAATTCTATTTCCATTTCTTGCGTAAAACCATTATAGTTTAACCAGTCGTTTTTTATCATGCGCGAATAAACAATTGACCAAGGCATTTTATATCTAAGCCTATCTTTAAGATTTTGGTATTTTTTGTAAAACTCAGATTTCTTAATTTCTGTTTCGCCAAAGTAAACTTTATAAGGGCTAAAGAATTTTTCGATTAATACTTTGTCATAAAATGTTTTTCCCGATCTCAATTCATAAGGCACATTACGCCAGAAATTTACTAGCTTCGAATCCCAAAAAGGATAAATATGCTCATATCCTAAAAAGGTAAATACAAAGGATGACCTAAAAATAAATTTCGAGAGTTTTTCCTTTATGTCCCAGTCCTCGACATAGGGATTGTATTGTTCCGAAACCTTATTCGTGTCTGGATATTCTAAAAGCAAATCTTTTATTTTATCTCTAATGATCTGCTTTTCTATACTGGTTTTTTGTTTAAAGAAATAGTAGTTATTTTCTAGAAATACGGCGAGAACATCTTTCTGATGCGCGACTTTTGCAGTGCGATTAGTATAACTACCTCCCAGATAGTCGCCAGAATGACCAGGAAGAAAAACAGAATCTTCAGGAATTAGATTATTTTCTTTTAGATATTTTACTGCAAAATATTCTTGTAAATAAACCATGCTATAAGCACCCGAATACTCGAAAGCATAAGTTAAAAATTGCTCATCTTTCGTAAATCCCTGATAATCAATCGCTTCGTAATCAACAAAATACCATTTAAAACCGAGTTT
>JAQVGK010000032.1 GCA_028696755.1 Bacteroidales bacterium
GGCTCTTGCCATTCGACCCGAAACACAGCAGTATTCGTACCTTGTTCGAAAACAAAAAAAGCCTGTTCGCTACCATGATGCGCAGTCCATTTTTATGTAATTCCGACAAATATTCATTCTGTTTGAGTCTACAGCAAATGCCTTTGGCTCAACAAAATATGATGACTAGCAACTTCAATGCAGAATCGGAACAAGTACAAGAAATGATAGACGAAGATGCGCTGACACAACCTGCGACACGATCCAAAACCGTCGCCAATCAATACATTCAGGATTTATACCGCTTGTACACCTTGCATGCGCATAAAAACGAATTAAACAATCCATTACAAGAGATATTGAGTATTTACAAAACACCACTGTTTACACTACTCTTCCCTACAAGCGAAACGCGTCAACAATTGGCAGAATTTTATTTTTCCAAGGATTTGTATGTCGAAGCGTTGGAACAATTTGAGCGTTTACAAAACGAAGAACAAACGGCCGAACGTTTCCAAAAAATAGGTTATTGTCATCAGCAACTCAACCAACTATTGCCAGCTATTGAAGCGTACGAACAAGCCGACCTTTTGCAACCACAAAACAAGTGGACCATGCGTCGATTAGCCTATTGTTTGAAACGCACAGGCAGCTACGCCAAAGCACTGATTTATTACCAAAATTGCGCTCAATTGCTGCCTGAAAACACACAAATACTGCTTCAAATTGGACATTGTCAAACCGAGTTAAAACGCTACGAAGAAGCCATTGCGACCTATTTCAAAGCCGATTATTTATTGCCCGACAACCTGCAAATTCGCCGTATCATCGCTTGGTGTTATCTGCTGGCTGGCAAGACAACTGAAGCATGCAATTACTACGAAAAATTAGTAGCCAATTCGACTGAAAGTATTGATTTTCTGAATGCTGGACATGCCTATTGGATAGCAGACAATGCTGAAAAAGCGTTAGCACTCTATCGTAAAAGTGCAGAGCATGCACCGACTAAAAACCACTTTTTTACCTCCTTTTTCGACGACAAAAAACACCTTTTAGCATTGGGCATTTCAGAGCAAGATTTTTCGTTGTGGTACGATGCGCTACATTACCAACTATAAATCAAAAAAAGTTAACATTCGACTAAAATTCCCTTCCTAATTTTTAGTTTTTTCAATTGAAAAACTTATCTTTGTTGCAATTTATATTTATTGACCCTTAAATTTAATTGTCATGAAAAAATTGCTTCTCGTATTAGGAATGGTATGTACATACCTCACACTTTCGGCACAAGTTATTGTGACTGAACCTGCATTTATCACCAAAGGTTATACTGGTACCATTGTCGTAACCTTCGACCCGACGTTAGGTAATGGTGGTATGGCTACAGCCACAACGTGTTATGCACATACAGGAATCATCACGTCTGAAAGTGCCACCACGAGCGATTGGAAATTTGTCACCGATACGTGGCGCGGCGGTGCTGAAAAAAACAAGATGACCCTTGTAAATGGTAAATGGCAATTAACTATTAATAATATTTACTCATTTTACGAGTGCCCCACCACAACTGACATTCAAAAAATGGCATTCGTATTCAACGACGGCCCTGCTGGAACCAAAGAAGGAAAATCAGCCGACGGTGGCGATATGTTTATTGACTTATATGCAGCTGGCTTAAATGCCAAATTTGACGCACCTGAAGGTAATCAATTAATTCAAGCTGGTGATACAGTAAATTTCAGTGCTACCGCATCCATTTCGGCAGCTATGGAGTTAAAAATAAATGGCACCTCTAAAAAAACAGCTACAGGAACTACACTCGCATATGAGCAAATATTCTCATCAACTGGCGATTATGAATGTATTTTATCAGCTACAGCCAATAATACAACTGTTCGCGACACCGTGATAATTTGTGTCGCTAGCACACCAACAAATCAAACTCGTCCATCGGGCGCATTGGAAGGTATCAACTACAACAGCAGCAATCCGAACCAAGTAACCTTGGTGATGTACGCTAAAGACAAATCAAACGTGATTGCCGACAATGTTTTTGTATTGGGCGATTTCAACAATTGGAGTTTTAGCAACACTTACCAAATGAAAAAAGATGGCACAACTGGTTATTTCTGGTTGACCATCGACGGTTTGGAAGCAGGCAAAGAATATGCATTCCAATATGGTGTAAAAATTGGCACCAAAGTGATTCAAATAAGCGATGCTTATACCGAAAAAGTGCTCGATCCGTGGAACGACAAATACATCGACGCAGAAATTTATCCTAACTTGACCTATCCTGCTAAAGGCGACGGTCCCGTTTCTGTATTACAAACTAGCAAGCCAGCCTTCAATTGGAGCAGCGAAACACTTAATTTTACAGGTCCTGACAAAAATAATTTAGTAATTTACGAATTGTGGATTCACGATTTCAGCCCACTACGGACTATCAAAGCTGTAACCGCACGCCTTGATTATTTACAATCGTTAGGCGTAAATGCCATCGAGTTGATGCCAATTACCGAATTCGACGGTAACATCAGTTGGGGTTACAATCCAAACCATTTCTTTGCGCCCGACAAATCGTACGGCACAGCCAACGATTATAAAACGTTTATCGACGAATGTCACAAACGCGGCATGGCGATTATTTTGGATATGGTTTTCAACCACGCTACAGGCGTCAATCCATTTGCTAAATTGTATTATGGCACTACAGGCGTAGCCTCTAATAATCCTTGGTTCAACACCGTTGCGCCACACGATGCGAGCGTCAACCAAGATTTTAACCATAACTTTACAGGCACCAGCGACTACTTCAAACGCGTATTGCAATATTGGATTACCGAATATAAAGTTGACGGTTACCGCATGGACTTATCGAAAGGTTTGTGTGGCGCCGATTGCAACAACCGCACCACTATTATCAACAACTATTACAACAGCGTAAAGGCCGTAAAAAGCAACGCGTACTTTATTTTGGAACATTGGTATGGTAGCGAAGAACCTGGCTTTGTAAGCAATGGCATGTTGTGCTGGGGCGGCGGTACCGGCATGAACGACAGTTATAGCCAAACCGCTATGGGCTGGCTCGACCAAAACGACGACATCAGCGCAGCCAACAAACAAGGTTGGGTGTATTACTGCGAAAGCCACGACGAAGAACGCAACTTCTACAAAGCCAAAGCATACGGCAACGGCAATTTAAAAACCGACGAAACAGCGCGTTTAAACCGCGTTCCACTCAACGTAGCATTTAATACCATGATGAAAGGTCCTAAAATGCTATGGCAATTCGAAGAATTAGGATTTGATTATAGCATTTTGAGCAACTCCACCGGTGGCGTAGGCGACCGTGTTGATCCAAAACCTGTACCTGAAGTACTCGGTTGGTACAAAAATGCGTTACGCATGGGCAGTTTCGAAAAAGTGGCACAACTACTCAAACTCCGCGACAAATACGAAACCATGTTCTTAAACGGAACGTGCAACGTAACCGCTGGTCATGGCGTTTCGGGTCGTTATATTCAATGGAGCTACAACTCCGACAAATTAGTAGTAGCTGGTAACTTCAACGTTAGCGGTGGCACCACCTTTACAGGCAACGTCAACGTGGCTCCATTTGCGAGCACAGGAACGTATTACGAATACTTTACGGGCGCCACCTTGGTTGTAAACAGCACCTCGCAAACCATTACGTTGCAACCTGGCGAATTGCGCATTTACACGAGCACACAAGAACCGTTACCAACTGTGCCAACCTCATTCGAATACCAAGATTATGTAGGTTTAACGCCAGCCAACGCCGCTGCACGCCATTTTGTGTACCCAACGGTAACTGACCAAACCATTTACATCTCGAGCGAAGAACAACCACAATATGTGCAAGTGTACAGCTTACGTGGCGACTTGGTAAAACTAGCACGCCACACCGCCGAACTCAATGTATCGGATTTAAAAAGCGGCATGTACCTGATGGTAGTTACCTTTGGTAAAACACAAGAAGCGTTTAAATTTATTCGTAAATAAAATAAATAATAAACTACAGCAACTACCAATTTAAACACATTCCATTTACGAATGTTTTAAGTTGGTAGTTGCGTAAATAAAACGTTAGCCATAATTTAACAGAACGATACTGCATAAATGACAATAAACAAATTAGTAAAATGAGAACAAGACTATTTACGATTGGACTGATACTAATCTCGAATACATTAGTAAGTTGGGGACAATCAAGACAAGAAAAAACGATAGCAATAATTAATAAACTGAATCTGATTGAGAATCAAAAGCACAATTATGAATTTCGACTTGAACCAATGAAATATCAAGCAACAGGGAATGATAGTATTCGGATTGTTGAATTAGAAAAACAGTTATCAGATGACGAAATAGTTAAAAAGATTAGTTCCGCTTTTGATAAGGTTTTCAGTGACAATGAGATTAATAATATTTATAGTTTTATTCAAACAAGTGCTTTTGACAAGTTTTTTAATTCAGGAGAAACTTATAAAATTATTGCATCGGAATTTAAAAATATTGACAAAGAGATTGATGAAATCACCAATAATTTTAGCCAATCAGTAGAAAACAAGATAGTTGAGTTACCGAAAGAGAAATTTGAGCCGATGCCAGTTGATAAAGAAGATGGTTTTTATGCAACAGTTGATTACACATTCTCAACCGAAGATAAAGACATTAAATTAGAGAATAATCCATCACTGACTTCAAAGGACATTTTGGAAATAAAAAAGGTTTATAGTAAATACAATGACAATAGACCAGAAATCAGCATTGTTCTGACAAAAGAGGGGGCCAGAAAATTTTATTTACTCACAAAAGAGAATATAGGAAAACCGATTGCGATAGTGATTGATAAAAAAATTGTTTCTATTCCAACGGTTCAAACTGAAATAATGGGAGGAAAAGTAAGTATAAGTGGAGATTTTTCAGAGAAAGAGATTGACAAAATGATTGAGAAATTAAACGGAAAATAGAAATAAACTATGGCTAACACATGGTATAGTGCATGCGGGTTTCAGGGGTTTTCGAGCGTTTGTGGCTCGTAAAAAAGGCCCGTCGGGGCGGATTTGTAATCCGACCAGAGAAGACAATAATACACAACAAAAATAAAATAAACATGAAACGGTATCTCATTTTAGCATTAATCTGTACTTTAAGTATTACATTATTTGGACAAAACCAATTGTTGTATAAAGCTGGTGGTTATTCCACATTAAGCGATTTTCACAACAATACGCCTAATTATCTTGACACTTTTATCGTTTCAAAACGTACAATAGGAGATATTAAAGCTTGGGGCGGGAATGATTATAAGGTAGAAAGTTTAACGGGATCGACAACAAAAAAAGTTATCAAAAATGAAATTTGGGGCATTTTTAATAATGACACCTTATATCTCAATGGCATTTATGTGACAGGGCTTATTGGGTATTCAAAGGTTGAATTATTTGGGAAATATTGTTTTGTAAAACCTGCTTTCCCTGTTTCGCCAAAAATTCAGAAAGACCTCGGACTGAATAATCCTCAATATGGTTATATGTTTGGAGGTGTTGGCGGAGCAATACAAGGAGCTCAGATGGCTGTTAAACGAATCCCTTTAATTTATCGTATTTCTGACGGGAGAACTGTATTATTGAGTAAAACCAATATGCTTGTGTTGCTCGGCAACTATCCTGAATTAAAGAATAATTTTCTGAAGGAAACAAAACAAGAAAGCGAAGATATATTACTGAAATACTTAAAACTTTTGAACGAGAAG
Organism: Bacteroidales bacterium; assembly: GCA_028696755.1. The sequence continues at coordinate 5,762 of JAQVGK010000032.1, forward strand.
TAATAACCCGGCGAAAGCCGAACTGGTGAATTTTCCAGAAAATTACCGATATAGTTCGGCACCCCCGTCGGGGCGGATTTGTAATCTGTAAAGAATAAAACAATTATGGAAAGAGAATTTGGAGATAAACACTTTGGAATTTGGCTTCTTGGGGATTCAGAACCTGAGAATTGGAAAGATAAATTACAATACCCTCTTGATGATAGGCATCCAATAGTTCATAATATTTGGACATCTATACTTGATAAAATCCAAGACAAACTTTTCAGGGAAAACAAGTGTAGAATTGATACTCATAAGCTTTTCATTAGAAATGCTGTAGACAACCCAATTTATAAGCCAAAATCAAGTGCAAAAGACTGGGATAACATACCTGAGTTAATAGATAATATTAATCAATACAAACAACTCATAGATGAGTATCATCCTAAATTAATATTGTCATTTGGTGCTTTTTCTTACGAATTTGGAAGAAGATGCTTACAAGAAAATCCTACTTTTCAATTTAATCATTGGGGATCCGCAAATTTAGGTGATGAATTTAGAAAAAGAATAAGTACAAATGAAAATATAAAACTTTTACCTTTACTTCATAGAAGTATTGCAGGTGGTAAATTTGTTGAAAGTCACGAATATTTTTGTGAATCAAAAAAATCAAACTATTTTGAATATGTTGCGAATGAGATATTCAAAATAATAAAAGATGATAAAGAAATAATGATAAAATAAAGTTATAAATGTTCCGTCGTGCCCCCGTCGGGGCGGATTTACCTTCCCAATAATAAGGTTGCATTTATTTTGACTACTTACAAAACGACAATTATGAAAGAAATAACCATTGGAACAAGTGATTTGCAAGTTTCTTCCATTATTTTGGGATGTATGAGAATTGGGGAGATGTCGGTAAATGAACTCGAACGACTCGTTTTTACTGCTATTGAACAGGGGGTTAATTATTTCGATCATGCCGATATTTATGGGGAAGGTAGGTCTGAGGAGCTTTTTGGTCAGTTGGTTAGTCAGCATGCTGATTTACGAGAAAAAATAGTCATACAAACCAAATGCGGCATTCGAAATTCGTTTTATGATTTTTCCAAAGAACATATTTTGTCTTCTGTAGATGCTAGTTTGAAGAGGTTACGTACCGATTATTTGGATGTTTTGTTACTGCATCGCCCTGATACACTAATGGAACCAGATGAAGTTAATGAGGCTTTCGAAATTCTTTATAAAAACGGGAAAGTGCGGCATTTTGGAGTTAGTAATCAAAATCCGATGCAGGTTGAATTATTGAAAAGCAAAGTACAACAGCCGCTTATAATCAATCAATTGCAGTTTAGTGTCATGTTTGCTGGTTTGGTTGATAGTGGCATGAATGTCAATATGACTAATGCCTCATCAGTAATACACGATGCAAGCACGTTAGAATATTGTCGATTAAAAAATATGACCATTCAGGCATGGTCTCCATTTCAATTTGGCCATTTTGAAGGGGTTTTTCTTGATAATAGCCGTTTTCCAGACCTCAATAACAAAATCAATGAATTGGCGTGGATAAAAAAAGTTTCCAATACCGCAATAGCTGCTGCATGGATTTTGAGACATCCTGCTCATATGCAAGTAATTACGGGCACCACCAATGCACAACGTTTATCCGATATATGCAAAGCTGCAGAGGTAGAACTTACCCGAGAAGAATGGTATTCTATTTATCGTGCAGGAGGACATACATTGCCCTAATCTTTCAAAATAACTAATAGAAAAATAACATAGTTGAACGGATTACAAATCCTAATAACAGCATAAAAGCGGCATGTACCTGATGGTAGTTACCTTTGGCAAAACACAAGAAGCATTTAAATTTATTCGTAAATAAAATAATAAATTCAATATAACAATAAATTATTATGGCAACAAATTATTATTCTGCTAATAACTTTGGAAATAAAGACAAAACAATATTAATAATTGAATTTGGGAAAATTTATACTGCAAATTCATTTGGCAATAAAGATAAAGCAATTCTAATTATTGAAAACGGAAAAGTATATACAGCAAACTCATTCGGTAACAAGGATAAAGCAATTCTAATTATTGAAAATGGGAAAGTACATTCTACCAATTCATTTGCAAACAAAGATAAAACTCTACTTGTAATTGAAAATGGGAAAGTTTATTCTGCCAATTCGTTTGGAAATAAAGATAAAGCATTATTTATAATAGAAGGTGGTTATGATTTTACAGAATTAGTCGCACTTTTATGTAAGTCTGGCATTTTCTAATTAGTTGATGAATTAAAAACAACAAACCGATAACAATACCTATAGGCAATGGCTCGTGAATGCTCGTTTTTAGGCGTCGGCTTCCCACACTGGCAATAATTTAAAACATAATATTATGGAAATAACATTTTATGATAAAACTGGACATCCAAAAATTTATTTGTCAACAGACTATGATTATTCATTTTATACCTGGGATGGACATGCTGTTGCCTATGTGCATGAAGATAAAATTTATGGATGGAGAGGAAAACATATTGGCTGGTATTTGGACGGAATATTATATGACTTAAATGGATATAGAGTGGGTTCAATTAGAGAAAAATGTCCATATTCCGTATATTCAGAATACTCAAAGTACTCAAAATATAGTAGGTATTCAAGGTACTCAAGATATTCTCCTTATTCAAGACCTTCTTTAAGTTCATCATATGCAAATATTGACTTAGTAGATTTTATATCACAAGACAAGGTATAATAAAAGAAATGATATTAAAAAAAGCAATAATAAGTAACTATAGAGGGATTAATGGTTCAATCACCGTTAATTTTGACCTATTTAATTGCATCGTTGGACAAAATGATGCAGGAAAATCAACTATCCTTAAAGCCATAGATGCTTCTCTAAACGAAACCAATCTTACAAGGTCAGATTATAATGTTCAAGCAACAGAAAATATTATTTCTGTTGAACTCTTTTTTGATTGTAAAAACGAACAATACTTACTTGGTGAAGAAATACCAACAACAATTGAAGCCGAAGAATTAACTAATCAAGACAATCATTTAGTTTGGAAAAAGACTTGGAACGTAACAGATACAAATGTTGCTAAACCGAAAACTTCAATCGTTAGGAAAAAATATAATGGAACAAGTGATTTTATTTTCAAAACAGAGCAACAATTAATTGCTCAATGCTCCGCAAATGGAATTGCTACAACAAAAGGCAACGGTGATGCTTTTAATAATGTTGAGAAACGAGAAAAGTTAAGAGAATTCAACCAACAAAGTAATGTTACCTTTACTTATGAATACGAAGAAATACCCAATTCAGGAACGACTAAATTAAAAACGATTGGAGATGCTATAAAAAAAGCATTGCCATCTTTCCAATATTTTAAAGCAGATACTTCTCTTTCTGAAACGGATACAACCATTCAGAAGTATTTCAAGGATATGGCGTTTAAATTAATCCAAGATGAAGTTAATACTGATGAAATGGAAGACACAATCAAAACAAAACTTGGCAGTGTGCTTCAAAAGGTAACTGATAAAATTAATGATGTGTTAAAATCTACCGACAGAGTTGAACCGAAAGTTGAATTTGATTGGGGTAAATTAATTTCAACATCTTTTGTAAGCACAGCAAACGGCAATAACATTCCCCTAAGCTCTAGAGGTGATGGTTTTAGAAGAATAACAATGATGTCTTACTTTGAGTATTTAGCAGAAACTCAAAGGACAAACGGTACACAACAAATTATTTTCGGTTTTGAAGAACCCGAAACATTTTTGCATCCAGCAGCCCAAGAAAGTTTATTTGATAAGTTAAATTTGCTAACCGAAAACGGTTATCAAGTCATTACATCAACACACTCACCAACCATTGTTGGCAATACAAAACGAAATAACATCATTCACATTTCTAAACCTGCGAATGTTTACACCGTTAATCAAACTGATATTGATTACAAAGAACTGGCAAAAGATTTAGGAATAAAGCCCGACAATACATTTACTCCTTTGTTTTCAACTTCACGACTTTTGTTTTTAGTTGAAGGCATTGATGATGCAAATGCAATGCATCATCAAGCAAAACTTTATAAAAAAAACGGTTTAATTCAACATACTTTTGAGGAATTAAGCATAAACATTATCCCAATTGGTGGTTGTGGTGGCGTAAAACATTGGGTTAATCTTGACCTTTTTACAAAACTTAACAAACCTTTCTTTATTTTTCTTGATAGCGACAAAGAGAATGCAACAGCCGTTTCGCCAAATGAAACTCATCTCGTTAATTATGGCTTAACCTTGGGAACTCACTTTACTTATACAAAAAAAAGAGAACTGGAAAATTATATTCCACCTACTGCATTACATAGACTGATTCCAGGATCAACATTTATATACAACGAATACGATGATGTAAAAAAAATAGCAGGTAAAAAAGTTACACAAAAATTCTATACTAATTTAACTTTCGATGAATTACGAATGACTTGGTTTGATGGAACGGATGATGAATTTATAAATCTTTACAACACGATAGTTGGAAAATTAGATTAATTCTTTTGTCGGGGCGGATTTATCCTTGTCGGGGCGGATTTGCAATCCGACCCGACAAGGATAATATAAGGATTTGTAATCCGTAAACACAAACAAAATGGACATCAAAAACCGAATCACAGAACAAGTTTATTTTGTAACGGATACCGTGGTAGATTGGGTGGATATATTTACTCGCCCAAAATACAAACATATTATTTTAGAGGCGCTCACGTATTGCCAACGTGAAAAAGGATTGGTTATGTATGCTTGGGTGCTTATGAGTAACCATTTACACGCCATTGTCAGTGCGCAAGAAGGAACAACCGTATCGGAAATTTGGCGGGATTTCAAAAAGTATACAAGTAAACAGATCTTGGCTGAATTAGCCATTGATCCTGAAGAAAGTCGTAAAGAATGGATGCTTAACCGTTTTGAATATGCTGCTCGCAATGATAAAAAGATAAAAAACTATCGGTTTTGGCAGGAAGGTAACGATGCACAAGAGATTTTTCTGGCGGACTATTACGACCAAAAACTAAATTACATCCATAACAATCCCGTGAAAGCCGAACTGGTGAATTGTCCAGAAGATTACCGATATAGTTCCGCCATAGATTATGCTGGCGGTAAAGGATTATTAAAAGTCGAAATCGTAAACTAGTTGAACAGATTACAAATCCTAATAACAGTATAAAAGGGGTCGGATTACAAATCCGCCCCGACAATAAAAATGAAAAACATAAAAAAAATAATTTTGGGGCTTGCCACTATTTTTTTTGCATTCAATGCCAATGCTCAAAACAATGACTCCATTGATTTTTTCGGAATAGTTAAAAAACTAACAACGGACTCCACATCACAATACTATTATCCCCAATTATTAGAAAAAGTAAAAACGTCACCGGCGGACATCAATATGTTCGATTGTTTTTATTTATATTACGGACAAATTTTTCAACCAAATTACAAGCCAATAGGCGGATTTCTATTAAACCCAGAAAGAGTAGATTTTGATAGGGCTGCCATTAATGGAAATTGCAAAAAGGCTATTAAATTAGGAACCGCCATGTTAGAAAGAAATCCTGTTGATTTGACTGTTTTATTATACACATGTATTTGTATAAAACAATCACATAGTCCAGACGATGAGCATTACTTTGCACAGAGATATGACAATCTATTACAAGCTATTTTCTCTACAGGAGACGGAAAAAGTATTGATGGAGCTATTAAAATAATTAGTATTGAAGATGATTACGTATTAAAGGGTTCATTAGGTTTCTTTGGTGGAAAAGAGACACTTGAGTTCAAAGAAAAACATTGTTATAGTGTTTGGACCAAAAGAAAACACAAACTCTATTTTGAGGATATAATATATTTAGAAAAATGAATATTAGAATTAAATCACTTATTATTTTAATGTGCTTTTTTGCCATAGGTCAAATTAGCTTAAAAGGACAAACAATAACGGAATCAGAAAGGATAATATATTTAATGCGAGCCAAACAGTTCTATGGAAGTGGTGTCAATATGAACTTGATGATTAATGGAGAGCTTTTCCACAAAATCAAAAATGGGAATCGATTAATAATAAAGACAAATTCCAATGACACATTAAATATACAGATTATTTATCCTCCAATTCGAAGTTACAAATCCAGAGTACTTCAGATTACCCCCGACAACGCCTCTGTAATTTATATTGACTTATTTTACTGGGGAGAAGGTTACAATCCATTCAAGCATGCAGGAGTGCTTAATCCTGTTGGAGGAACACCTGATTTTAATATTGAAATTGTTGAAATGACTTTAGATAAAGGCAAAAAGAAATTTGTCCAAACGAAACTATATAAAGATAACAATATAATTATGCAAAAATATTTTAAAAGCAAATAAAATAGATGAAAATCATTGATTTAAATAGTTGGAAACGGAAAGAACATTTTAATTTTTTCTCTAAAATGGCTAGCCCATATTTGGGCATCGTAACGGAAGTAGATTGTACCGACTGTTATGCCTACGCCAAAGAACGTGGACAATCGTTTTTTGCCACGTATCTGCATAAATCAATGATTGCTGTTAATGCTGTTGAGGAGTTAAAATACCGGCTTGTAGATGATGAAATCGTGGTGTTTGACACCATACATGCCGGCTCAACCATCGGCAGAGAAGACGGCACCTTTGGTTTTGCTTTTGTACATTTTTCGCCTGACTTTGAAACCTTTAATGCCGAATTACAAACAGAAATAGAAGCCGTGCAACACTCCACCGGACTTCGTTTGAATAACGATGACCTCAAAAATGATTTGATTCGTCACTCCACTATTCCTTGGCACTCGTTTAGTGGCTTATTGCATCCAACCAATTTTAATCCCAAAGAATCGGTACCCAAAATCACATTTGGGAAATATACCATCCGAGAAGGTCGCAAACTATTACCCGTTTCCATTGAAGCTCACCACGGATTAGTAGACGGACTGCACATAGCGCAGTATATCGCTGAATTTCAAAATCAACTTAATCTAAAAATTTAAAACAAAACACCATGAATGACTCCAAATTTAACATTGCCGTATTGATTGATGGTGATAATGCGCAAGCAAAACTGATTAAAGAAATCATCGAAGAAGTTTCTAAATATGGCAAAGCCACCATTCGACGCATCTATGGCGATTGGACGACGCCACAAATGAACAGTTGGAAAGAAATCATCAACCAATACTCTATCAATCCCATTCAAAAATTTTCGTACACTACAGGCAAAAATTCCACCGATAGCTCACTTATTATCGACGCCATGGATATTTTACACAGCCAAAATGCCGATGGTTTTTGTATTGTTTCCAGCGATAGCGAT
>JAQVGK010000512.1 GCA_028696755.1 Bacteroidales bacterium
CCGATTGAGCAAGCAAAATTTCGGTACTAAGGAGTGATAAAATCACAATGCTTAGAAAAATAGAAATAATTTTTTGTGTCATAAACATATCTGTTTTACAAAACGAAACGTTTTTTTGATTAGTTTTGGCCAAATTTTTTATTTTGTACAAAGTTAAGACTTTCATATCGTTAAAAAAATTTTTGTTAAAACTGTTATTAACAACGGTAACGGTTTTTTCCGTACAAGTTTTGGCTTATTGCAATCTTTATACCACAAAAATCGAGAACGAATCATCTTTTGTAAACAATGAATTGTTGAATAATTTTCAAATTGCCGACGATACTATTAAGACAGTTGTAAAAACAGACTCTGCAAGTATTAAGAAATCTGATATGGCATTTGACTATCCAGTTTATTACGATGCAGAAGATTCTCTTTTATTTGATTTTGTAAAACAAAAAGCTTATTTATATGGTAAGGCAGTAATTATTTACGAATCTATTAATATGACTGCCGAGTTTGTAGAATTGGATTTCGAGAATAACGAAGTTTTTGCTCATGGAATAACCGACTCTACTGGAAATGAAATTGGCAAGCCAGTTTTTAAAGAAGGTGCCGAAGAATTTGAAGCTGACACTATCAGATATAACTTCAGAACAAAAAAGGGGATTATAAAAGAAGTAATGACCGAATTTGAAGGTAGTTTCTTACATGGTAGTAAAACAAAGATGCAGCCAAATCGTCACGTGCATATGATTGATGGGAAATTTACCACATGCGACCTTGATCATCCTCACTATTACTTCTCGATAAGTAAAGCTATTGTAATTCCAGACGACAAAATTATTTCTGGACCAGCATATTTAGTTATCGAAGACATTCCTACTCCACTTGGAATTCCTTTTGGATTTTTTCCAAATAAAAAAGGAGGAACCTCGGGAGTATTAATTCCAGAATTTGGTAATGAGGATAATCGCGGCATGTTTCTAAAAAATGGAGGTTATTATTGGGCGATTAATGATTTTGTTGACTTAACTTTACTTGGAGATATTTTTTCAAAAGGAAGCTGGGGAGCTACGCTTATATCGAATTACAAAGTAAAATACAAGTTTAGTGGTAAAATCGACCTCAAATACAATCGAAATGTTTTAGGTTACAAAGATGTAAACAGAACAGTTAATGATCTTTTTGCTGTTAACTGGAAGTTCACTCAAGATCCGAAAGCGTTGCCAAATACCACATTCTCTGCCGACGTTCAAATTAGCAGTGCGAATTTCGACAGGTATAATTCCTATTCGCTAAACAATTACATGTCCACAAACCGACAGTCGAGCATTTCACTCACCAAAGTTTTTCCCAATTCTCCTTTTAGTATGACAGCAGCACTCAGGCACAATCAGAATAATGCAACTGGAGCAATAACTCTTACTTCGCCCGATTTGTCAGTTAACATGAGTCGCATATATCCTTTTAAGAGAAAAGTAAAAACTGGAGAGAGTAAAATTTATGAAAAAATAGGTGTATCTTATTCAATGAATTTAAAAAATACAATCAACACTTCTGATTCAACCTTATTTGATATTGGTTTTGATGATATGACAAACGGTATTTCTCATAAAATCCCAATTAGTACATCTGCAAAGTTTTTAAAATATACAACGATCACACCTTCTTTTAATTATAGCGAAAGGTGGTACTTTAAATCTATGCAGAAATATTGGGCTTTTGAAAACGATGCCGATTCGGTTGGTTATTTGAATTCTCAATATATCTCTCAATTCTCTAGAGCTTGGGACTATTCGGCCAGTGTAAATTGGACTACCCAGATTTATGGAACTTTTAATTTCAAGAAAGGAAAATTAAAAGCTTTAAGACATGTTGTATCTCCTAGTGTAAGTTTTAATTACTTACCCGATTTTGGCAAACCAAAATATAACTATTACGACGAATATAGTCGAATCCAGTATAACGGAACAACTGGACAATACGATACCGTGAGTTACATTTACTCAAGATTTGAAGGACTACCTTATGGGACTCCATCGCGTGGTGGTGCAGGTTCGGTAAACTTTAACATCGGCAATAATCTCGAAATGAAACTTCGAAATTTCAAAGACACCATACAAACAGATCGCAAAGTAAAACTCATTGAGAATCTGAGTTTTTCATCAAGCTATAACATTGCTGCAGACAGCTTAAACTGGGCGCCACTAGCTGTAAATGGTAGAACAAAAGTTAAAATTATTGATTTGAACTTTAGCGCTAGTTTAGATCCTTATGCAGTTGACTCTAATGCTTACGGCACTCCATTAAGAATTAATAAATTTGCTTTTGATGTAAACGGAAAATATTTACGACTGACTACTGCTAATATTAGCGCAAGTGTTAATCTTAATTCCAAAATGTCTAATTCAAAAGCTCCAGTAGATGCTGAAAATGACCCATATCAAACCCTTTATGGCTATCCCGATAATTATGTTGACTTTAGCATTCCTTGGAATGTGAGTATACGATACAATTTCAGATATGCTAAACCATATTTTGAGTCAAAAATCACGCAAACTGTCAATGTGTCAGGCGACTTTAATCTGACAAAAAAGTGGAAAATAAGTTTTAATACAGGTTATGATATTGCACTTGGAAAGGCAACTCCTACCACTATAGATTTATATCGAGATTTACATTGTTGGGAAGCCAGTTTGCATCTTGTTCCATTTGGCGTTCACAAATCCTACATGTTCCAAATAAACGTAAAAGCATCAATGCTCAAAGATTTAAAACTTGCAAAACGGAGAAGCTGGTATGATAATTTCTAGGTAAGCAGTGGTCGGTGGCAGACTGCTAATTTTAGCATTAATCCTCCTCAGCCTTAGCCTTTTTTGTAAGCAGTAAGCGGTGCGTCGGTGGTCGGTGGCAGACTGCTAAATTTAGTATTAATCTTCCTTAGCGCTAGCCTAGCCTTTTATGAAATCGGTGGCAGACTACTAAAATTTGCAGTAAGCCTTATTAGCCTTAGCCTCAGCCTTAGCCTTTTTTGTAAGCAGTAAGCGGTGCGTCGGGGGTC
>JAQVGK010000513.1 GCA_028696755.1 Bacteroidales bacterium
TCAGCATTATCTTGAGGTAAGCCATTGTATCTTTCGGTGTAAATAGAATCGTAATATCTCCAGTTTGATACTGGTGCTACTGCAATACCAAGTTTAAACCATTCTGCTCCCAAAGTCATACATAGGGTTGACATATATCCACCATAACTCCATCCAAAAATACCGATACGATTAGGATCAACGAATTTTAATGTTCCAAGATATTTTGCAGCAGCAATCTGGTCAAGAACTTCGTATTTACCAAGCTGGCCGTAAGTAACTTGTCGGAATTCCTTGCCACGCGCACCTGTTCCTCTATTATCAACCGAAACAATCACGTAACCTTTTTGAGCAAGCAACTGCCACCAACCCATGTCTCTATCCCAAGAATTTGTAACTGTTTGTGAACCTGGACCGCCATATACATACATGAAAACTGGATTTTTCTTGCCACCTTTCATCTTAGCAGGCTTAATCATCCAGCCATTTAACTCAGTTTCGTCTTCGGTTTTAAATGTGAAGAATTCTTTCTTTGTGAATTTGTAATCTTCGGTAACTTTTTTCACAAGCGATTTATTTGTTTCCAATTCTCGAATTACTTTTCCACTGTTGTCGCATAGTGTTGTTACATTTGGTGTGTTGGCATCGCTCCAGTCGTTGATAAAATATTTATATCCAGCACTAAACTGAGCTTCGTTTGTTCCTACTTTTTCGGTGAGTAACTGCATATTACTACCATCTAATCCTACGGAGTAAATCTCCCTGTTTAATGGAGACGATTTCGCAGCCTGAAAATACAATTTATTATTTGCTTCGTCAATTCCATAAAATGCCGTTACTTCCCAGTTTCCACTTGTTAATTGTTTTACAACATTTCCTTTCATATCATAAAGGTACAAGTGACGATACCCATCAGCTTCGTGCGAATAAATGAAGTGTTTTTTATCGGATAAGAAAGTTAAGTCGTCATTTATCTCGATGTATTTTGCATCATTTAATGTTAAAATTACTTCCGATTTTCCAGTAGTTGCATCTATTGCAAAAAGTTCGTATTTATTCTGCAGTCTGTTCATTTTTACTGCAGCTAAAGTATTTGCATCAACTGTAAACATAAGACGAGGAATGTACTGATCGTTTAAATCACCCATGTCGGCAGTAATTATTGCTTTTGATTCAACATCTACAATATGCAAACTAACTTTTGAATTTTCTTCACCAGCTTTTGGATATTTGTAATCGTAATTCTCAGGATATAATTCACCATAACGTACAAACGAAAACATTTTAACATTTGACTCATCAGTTTTTAGAAATGCAATTTTCTTGCTATCTCTAGACCAATCGTAAGCTTTGTTGTAACTGAATTCTTCTTCGTAAACCCAATCTGGAGCACCATTGATGATTTTATTCCATTCGCCGTCGGTAGTTAGTTGGATTTCTGGAGCACTCTCAGTAGTGATGTCCTTTACATAAATGTTATTTTCTCTAACAAAAGCTATCTTAGTTCCATCAGGCGAAAACGAAGCAAGTTGTTGTTTGCCATTTTCTGATAAACGAGTAAGCGTTTTTGCTGCAATATCGTAAATCACATATTCGGCCTTAAAAGAATGACGATAAATTGGCTCATACTGGAACGAAATCAGAATTTTACTTTCGTCAGCAGAGAATTCATAATCAAGAATCCAATCAATGATGTCTAATTTAAAATCATCGGCTTTAAAAATAGTTTCTAGTTTTTCGCCAGTCTCGTAACTGTACTTCATAATCGAGTTGCGAGCCATGCTAAGATTTGTGTAGTGCAAACCATCGTTCATGGAAACAATCCCGTAAACTCCATTCTGGCGGAAAGTTCCTTTTTTGTACAAATCCTCAACAGTAATTTGCGTTTGAGCATTTAGGCTAATGCTTACCAATGGTAAAAGCATCATAACCGAAATAATAAGGATAAATAGTTTTTTCATATTGATACTAATTAATTATTTGATTTAACATATTCTTCAATAAAGGGTTTGACTTCTTCGTAAGTTTCTTCTAATTTCAACATGTTTGTTCCAAAAAAATCGAAAATTTGAGTCCAGTTTTCTTTTTTGTAAATATTAACGCCATCAAGTCTAGTGTATAACGCACAAACATCTTTTCCACTTTCGGAGCGATATTGTTCGTCCCAAATCCATCCTTCGCCAAGAATATCGGCATACAAAAGCTCGTATTCCTTTAGCTTTACAAAAGTGTCGAAGCGCTTATCTTCACTACGATTTTCGATAGCTAACATTACAATTGCAAAATCACGATTTACATCAAACTTGAGAACAAAATCTTTTATGCCAGTATCATAAAGAAGCCATTTGCGCCTTGGCCCCAAATATTTTCTGGAATAAACATCGAAAGCTATCCAAAACTCTTTTCTTATTTTTGCTGCTTCTTCTCTACTGTACATAAAAATATTGTGTCAGACAAAAATAATTATTCCTGACAAATTTTGAGAGTTTTTCACTTAAAGAAAACTTAATAAGGTGAAATTATTCCGTTATGCTTAGTTTAAAGGTAGTAATCTCATTGCTTTCAGTACAGAGGATATTAATAAAGTAATTTCCAACACTGAGTGTTTTACAATCAATTTCTTTCGAATTTTCTTGTTCAACACATTTTTCAACTAGCAATCTGCCAGCCAAATCATAAATCGAAATTTTACCAGTAAATGGCATTTCAAAATCTATTTTTACTAAGTCGTTTTTAGAAACTGGATTAGGGTAAATCTTTATTTCGTTTTGATTTATTTCATCAATATTTGTTGAAAGTGGCAAAATTGAAATTGATTTGATTGCTTCGATAATGTTGCCTGGCATTGAGTTGTCGCACATACTGAGTTTTAAATTGTAGCTTCCAGGATTAATCCCTTCAGTATTCCAATTGCACAAAATGTCGGATGAAACATTAGTGTTAAAAACAGTATCACAAATTGCAATCCAGTCCTCAGTTCCAGCAGCAGCGTAAGAAACTAAATACCAGCCAATTTCGTTTGGGTAATAAGATGATGATTTATTGATTCTTGCCGAGCCAATTACAG
>JAQVGK010000514.1 GCA_028696755.1 Bacteroidales bacterium
GTCATTAGGCAGTTCCAATCCTTAACTATTTTTTTGCAAGGTCAGAAAAATATTAATTCAAAAAAATAATGTGAAAAGTTTTTATTAATAATTATTTGTTCATATCTTAGCACCTAAATAATTACCATTTTTTGAAATTAAAGTTATACGTAAGTTTAAAAGAAATCATTCTGTGCCGTAAATATAAAATCTCTCTTGGTGAAATTTTATACATAAGATCCAATCCAATACGATTTTTGAAAAACAAAAACGAAACTCCCGGTGCGACATAACAATTTGCAAACCCTCGAGCATATTCAACACTATCTGTTTCGAATCTATAATACGACTCACGCACATAAAAAGCACTAAGCTCAGCAAATGGTTTTATTTGTTTTAAAACATTCAAATGATATCTGCCAAAAGCGCCAAAATGCAGTGAAGTGATCCGAGATAGATTATTCGAAATTGTAAAGCCCGAAAATTCCGGTCCTATTAAAATATTCAGACTTGGCATGTATCCGTATCTAAAGGCAAATACACGGCGTTCGTTAACTCCTCCCCAAATAAACTCTGAGAGCGTATTTGTTGCATGGTTGTATTGTACTCCAAAACTGTGGTTGAATGTTTTAATATTTGTTCCTGTTTGTGCATGCAATCCTATGCCTGAAATCACAAACAAAACAATAACTACAATATTTCTATTTAACTTCAGCATCCTTTAACATTAAAATTATAAGTTATACGCCATGAAAATACCGATTTTTTAAAATTGGCCATTTCTAGATTCGAAAATTTGTACATGAGGTCGAGATTAAGTCTATTTTTTAAAATGCAGATACTTATTCCCGGAGCAGCATAAACGCCAACACGGTTAAAAACATCATGACTAATCCCATCAACAAAAGTCAACCAAACGTAAGACCAACCACGTTGATAATACAAACCTGTTTCTACAAACGGTTTAAGGTTCTGAGGTTTTCTAAGTGAGTATCTACAAAAGCCTCCAATATTAAGATTATTGTTTACCGCTAGTAATGTCGTGTCAGTTTGAAAGCATGTGTAGTCAAATCCAGAAATTTCAGGTCCAAAAGATAAATTAGGATTTTGCCAATAGCTGTATCGAATTGAAAACATTCGCTTTTTAATATATGTGAAATCATGCCAAATGATTTCGCTTATTCTGTCGTAAACATTATTATACTGGATGGAAAAGCTGTGTTTGAAAAAGCCGGTGACGGTTGCATTTTGAGAATGCAAACTCTGTCCAACAAATGTTAGAAAAATGATAAGAGTATGATATTTTATAAGTTTTATCATTTTTTGAAGTTAAAATTATAGTTTAATTTGAATGAAATCATATTATTTTTCAGAAACAATAATTCTTTGTTGGAAAACTTGTACATAACATCTAAATTCACTCTATTTTTAAACATACAAAATGAAATACCAGGAGCAATATACCCTGCCATACCAACTGATTCGTTTACCCTGATAATTTCATCATTGGAATTAGACCAACTGAAATAATTTGTGTAAGACACATTAAGTTCAGCGAATGGTTTAATGACAATAAATCGCAACAATGTATATCTTGCAAAACCTCCATAATACAATTCAGTCAAGCGGAACTCATCCCTAAAGTGCATTACAAAACCAGAAAACTCTGGTCCGATTTTAATATTTGGGTGAATTATGTATCCGTATCTAAAAGCAAAAACATTTCTCTTCATTTGACTTCTCCAAAAAAATTCATACAAATTGCTTGAAGCATAATTGTATTGAATTCCGAAACTATGTTTGAAAAAAACCTCTCTTTCTTCATTAACTTGCCCAAAGAAATTGAGATACAAGAATAAAAATATAATAAAAAATATAAGTTTTTTACACATCCAATAATACTTTTAGTTTATTAAAAAAGCCCTATCTATCAAAAAATAATAAATCGTTTATAAAAACCTTTAGCTTTAAAAAAGCATATTGTTCTTAACCCCATAATGCTTGACCAAAATAAAGACCATCTCAATGATTCATATTCAAGGAAACACATTTCATTAAGATGGTCTAGGTTTCTTTAAAATTAATAATATGCATTAAATGCATTATTGTGAGTATAGCTTTTCCAAACATTGTTATATTTCCCGGAATGCACCGTTGTACAACTACTTAAGCTTAAATTTGGAGATTCCAACTCGTTATAAAACATTACCTCAGCATCCTGATTTTGTGTATCAGACTCATAAATTGGATTAATAGTATTCCAATATCCAGTAGCAGTCACTTTCGCTCCGTCGTTAGATAATTTAGCACCAACCCACACTCCAAGAACCTTTTTTTGTGTATTAGTCTTTGCAGTATACTGTTTCCATGATCCAGCTTCTCCATAAATCAATCTTGCCACAACTCTTTTAGAAGAGTCTGAAAAATAAACAGTTTTATAGTTATATTGCCATTCTGATTTTGACTCATCCCTTACCTTTGTTGTGATAATATCTTTATCATGTATTTCCATTCCATTTGCTGCAACAATTGTAGGTATCTTAGATGCATCGCCATCTGTAATAGAATAATAATAATCATATGATACCCTATCAATTTTATTTCCAAATTGAACTATCCCCAACTCATTAAAAATATAACCCAAGACTCTGTTAGTTTGCATATCATGAATAATTGACTCATCGATTTCTACATCATAAAACACTGTTGGGTGATTTCTGATATATTCATATCCAGCGTCAGTGTCACTTTCCAACAAATTCATACCCTCTCTGTAAATATCATTCATACAAACAAATCCAAGTTCATCATTAATTTTATTCATTTTATCTGGGGAACTCTGATTCTCAAATACCCATTGCACATAGTTTAGATAAGCATCCTCATCCTTAAACACCAATCTTCCATCCACAACCTCGGGCAAGTATTGCATTACCTCCATATCCGAAATTGGTTGGGGTTTGCGAACCGATTGTTGCTGGTCTGCAACAGAGTTTTCTTCTTTCTCACATGCTACTGTCATAAACATAGCCATAATTATCACTATTCCTGCAAATAAACTAC
>JAQVGK010000515.1 GCA_028696755.1 Bacteroidales bacterium
AACCACACAAATTCCAGCTTGCTTATGGTTTATGCGTAAAAACAGAACCAATGGTAAATATCGTAATCGTGAAAACGAAATACTATTTATTGATGCCCGAAATCTTGGACACTTAATTAACAGACGTACAAAGGAGTTTGCTCCCGAAGACATACAACAAATTGTTCAAACATACCATAACTGGCGAAATACTGATGGAGTTTATCAGGACATTGCTGGATTCTGCAGTTCAACACCAATCGAAAAAGTAAAAGAACTTGATTATGTGCTCACACCCGGACGTTATGTTGGATTACCAGATGATGAAGATGATTTTAACTTCAACGAAAGATTCACAGCTCTCAAAACTGAGTTTGAGGAACAGTTGAAAGAGGAAGAAAACCTAAATAAAAGGATAAAAGAAAACTTAAATTCTATTAGTTTCAATTTTTAATAAATCCAATTCATAAATAAATAATATATAATGGTTTTATGACCGTAAACTGGAAAACATATACAATTGAAGAATTATCAACTAAGGTTACTGATGGTTCTCATTATAGTCCCGAATCGTTCATAAATGGCTTTCCAATGTTTTCGGTTAAGGATATGCGAGAATCAAGTTTTGATTACAGTAATGCTAAAACCATTTCAGAATCTGACTATGAAAGTTTAATTAAGTCTGACTGTCAACCTGAAGTTGGTGATATTCTTATTGCAAAAGATGGGTCAGTATTGAAACATATTTTTGTCGTTAAATACAAGCCAGACTATGTATTACTTTCTTCAATTGCCATTATTCGCCCTAACAAGGATGTGGTATTCCCAGATTATTTAGCATATGCGATAAAAAATCCTGTCAGTAAAGAAAATATACTAAACAATTTTGTAGGTGGCAGCGGTGTTCCAAGAATTATTCTAAAAGATTTCAAACAAATCAAAATCTCACTCCCCCCACTCGCCACACAAAAAGCCATTGCCGAGGTTCTCAGCAGTTTAGACGATAAAATAGACCTCTTACACCGCCAGAACAAAACACTTGAGCAAATGGCAGAAACTCTATTTAGACAGTGGTTTGTAGAAGAAGCGAAGGAGGATTGGGAGGATGTAAGTCTTGGAAATTATATCAAAACCTTTAATGGCGTTTCATACAAATCATCAGAGCTAAATCCTTCTGATACTGCAATGCTTACTTTGAAAAATTTTGCTAGAGATGGCAGTTTAAGACTAGATGGATTTAAAGAATATACTGGAAAGTATAAAAACCAGCACATTGTTCGTGAAGGAGATTTGGTTGTTGCTCATACTGATATTACTCAAGATGCTGCACTAATTGGTAATCCTGTTTTAGTAATTGATCTCAAAGTTTATAAGACACTTATTATTTCAATGGATTTGGTAAAAGTCGAATCCATGTTTGAGTATTTAAGCAATGAGTTTCTTTATTATTTAATGAGGACAAGATTATTCAAAGAGCATTGTATCGGTTGCGCTAATGGATCTACAGTATTACATCTTAGCAAAGATGCCGTCCCTTCATTTGAGTTCAATATGCCACCAAAAGATTTAATTATAAGTTTTACATCTATTGTCCAGCCAATGATGCAGAAGTTGAATCAAAACATTAATCAAATACGAATTTTGGAGATTCTTAGAAATACCTTGCTGCCTAAACTAATGAGTGGCGACTTAAAAATTGATTTAAACTAATACTATGGTAGAATATCAACATATTGCCTCAATTTGTCCTAACGAAAAATGCGATAATGTAATTAAGATTAATCAGGGAGGCTTCCCTGTTATGAATGATTCTGGTGGGTGGAAATTGAAGTGTAACTCTTGCGGTGAAGTTTTTATTGTTCATGTTTTAAATCCTTTTGATGCATCGTATGTTTTAAATGGAGCTGAAATTTTAGAAATGCGAGAAGGCACCTTAGAGGAAACAAAAGAATGGTGCACAGAAGAAGGAATCCAAATTAGAGAACAAGAAGTATTAATCTACACACCTGAAATTTTGGATCCCATTGAATTTATCATTGACAAATATCCTATATACATATCGAATGAAGGCGAAAATTTAGAATCATTAGCTTATGAAAAGCTTAAAGAATATGTCAGATCTATCTCCGCTAAAAACAATACAATTTATCAATATTATATAAAATCGAGGATTGGCGAACCTAAATTTTCTTATGTTTTTATTGATTTTGAAAGCAAAACGAATAATCATACAGCAGTTTTCTATTACAATTTTTCTCGCAATGATGCTAATAAAATACCTTCAGAAATCAATCAGTTTCTCTTAACTTATGTAACGAATTCTTTACCTTTAAATGATTTGATAAATGGAGTTTATACTCGAGATAATTGCTTATCATATTTAAACAAATTACTAATAAGATGGAGGGGATTATATACCCACACAGTCATGATTGTACCTTTTGTTGGCTATTTAAATCAAAAAGCAAGTACTAGAATTGAATTATGGGTAAATATTAAAAAGTTTTTACAAGAGCCTAATGCGTATCTTCTTACAAGGCATGTTGCTAAATCATTGTTAGAAAAAAGTGAATTAAAGGAAGGGATTCCTGTTGATTTAAAGAAGAAATTTAATCTAGAAAGCACTTCTTTTGAGAACATGGATTTATTTTTAATGTTCCATGCAAAGTTTTTTGGTGGTGTAAACGATGATACTTCCGAAATTTTAAAAGGGTCATTCAATATTCAAAAAAACTCATTCTATGAAAACATTGATTTACAAAACTTACCTACTAACTTGTTTAAGAATAGATATTTAGATCCACTTAAAATCACACTTAATGATAATGAAACTTTAAAAGATGCCATATATATAGATCTTCGTACTGGGAAAGATAAAGTTGATTCTGAATGGAACTATGGAACAGGCATTGATTTAATAAATAAAATACTTAAATGACCAAACTCTTTGAAGACCACATAGAACAATTTGCAATAGAGCAACTCAAAGCCCTGGGTTACGATTATATTTATGCTCCTGAAATTGCTCCTGACGGAACAAACCCCGAGCGTGAAAATTACCAA
>JAQVGK010000516.1 GCA_028696755.1 Bacteroidales bacterium
TTTAAAATCTAGTGGAGCAAAACGAAATTCGCCCGAATCAACAACGTGCTTAGCAAAGGCAACGTGTCGGTCGGGAAAAGGTTTTGTAAGATCAAAATGATAAGAATATTGTTCGAAATAAATTTGAAAACCGTAATTCTCAAGAAGTTGTCGATAATAAGATTTATTGTATGGCATTCCAAAACCTTGTGGCATAAACCCGTCAATAAGCACACCCCAATTATTAAAATTTTCGCCCGGAACAGTATTCGCATCAACAGCTTGCATTCCTTCCGCTTTAAGCCAATCAATTGCTGCATCGAAAAGCAATTTTGCAGCCTCATCAGAATCCACACAATCAAAAAAAGCTATTCCACCTGCATAAGGTAATTTCTTTTTCGATTTAGCTTCGGTCCAAAATGCAGCAATTCTACCAACAGGTTCGTTATTTTGATACAAAACCCATAATCGGCAATTCCCGTTTTGCAGAAGCTTGTTCGAATCTTTGTTCAGAATTTGCTCCACCTCAACATTTAGAGGAGCCACCCAATTTTCGTCTTCGCGATAAATATTGAGTGCCGCCTTAAAGAAGTCGGTGAGATTATTTTTTTCGGTGATTGTCAGGCTGTACATTATCTTCTGATTTTACTTAAAAGCCTTAGAATTTCGAGGTATAACCAAATTAATGTTACCATCAGGCCAAATGCAGCATACCACTCCATATATTTAGGTGCACCAGCAAGAGAAGCATCGCGAATAAAGCTAAAATCGAGGATCAGATTTAAAGCTGCAATTATTACTATAAAAACGCTTATCCCAATTCCTATTGGACCTCCCTCATGCAAATATGGAATATTCATTCCAAAAAAGCTCATCACAAATGAAAGTAAATAAACTACGCCTATTCCAGCTGTAGCAATAAAAACTCCCGACTTGAATCTCTCTGTTGGTTTGATAATTCCAGTTCTGAAGGCCACTAGCATTACTCCCATAATTGCAGCAGTTAGTAAAACCGCTTGTAGAACAATGCCTGAATAAAACGAATTATAAACCATAGAAATCGCACCAAGGAAAAATCCCTGAGCTGCAACATAAAGCGGTGCAGTAATTTTTGCATACTTTTTAGCAAAAACTGTAATCAATGCCAAAACTAGTCCTACTATTGCAGATGGCCATAATAGTGTCGTAAGCAGTGTTGTGTCGTACATTGCCAATCTCCACGACAGACTGGCAGTTATTAATAAAAGCAGGAACAAAAAAAGTGATTTATTAACAGTTCCATTGATTGTCATTAGTTCACCATCGGCCTGAGCTTCAAAAGCTTTGTTCGATAAAACCGGGTTAGAAGTGTTGGTAAATCTCATATTTGTAAGGTTTATTGTTTATTCAAATTTTATGTTTGTTTTAAATGTTTTAAATACGCTATCTTGTATGGTGCATGGGGCATGGGGCATGGGGCATGGGGCAAAATTGCTCCCTGCCCCATACATCATGTCAATTATTTCAACTAATTTTTTCAGCATTTCAGTTTTAAAATATTTTATTTCTCGGTGTTGTAGCCACAAAATCTTTAAGATAAAATGGCTCATAATACACTAAGTCAACAAAATCCTTGCCTTGGTATTTTTCGAACGAAAAACCTGACATAAATTCAGCCGAAGCAAAAATTCCGTCAGTAAAAAGATGATTTTGCTTGTTTAGAATTTCTTTGCATTTGTCGGCACCATTACCACAAAACAATAGTTTTTTGCCGTCAAATTCGGAAAATGAGTTTTCGTCAATAACTTTTGCTTCGACCGGACTAATTATATTCAGGTTTTTATCGTAAACAGCGCAATAAACTTCCATACGGCGCGCATCGGTCATTGGAATAATGTAGTCGTAATCGATATTTGATTTTATTTTAGCCATTTCGGCAACAACTTTAAGAGTATCAACTGCAATAAGAGGTAAATTTAAAGCTGTGGCAAAACCCTTGGCTGTACTAACTCCAATTCTGAGTCCTGTGTAAGAACCGGGTCCGCCGCTAATTGCGACTGCTTGCACCGATTCTGGCTTAATAGAATTGTTATTCAAAATCTGCTGAATAAACACAGCCAGCAACTGCGAATGAGAAGACTTTTCACCAGTTTCCAAGTCCGGAACATGCAATTTTAGAAATTTACAAATTCCATTTTCTGATAGCGACACAGAGCAAACGTCGGTTGAAGTTTCGATATTGAGAATCATTTTCTTATAAATAAAGTTTTGGCAAAAATAAGAAAATCTGGAATGAAAAACATACCGAGAAATCTGATTGCCCTTTCAAGGAAAGAAAAGTAGGTAAATCTTTGGTGACCGACCTCTACATATCTCCAAAAAAATAAGTAACACACTGTTGTTCCTATCACTAATATATTACTTATTTTTCTGTTTATAACCAATCTGAATCCTTGGTTTAGCATTTTCTTGTTTATCAACTAGCTCATCAAGATAGTTAAACACCAGTTCAATGTTTTTATCCTGATTATCAATTTTCTTTTTCAATAATTCAATTTCTAGTTTGATACTCAAATTATCCGTTAACATTTGGCGAAACTTTGTAAATATTCTCATTATTTGATTGTTCACATTTATCGCTCTATCGCTATTTAATATACCAGAAAGCATTGCTACTCCCTGCTCTGTAAAGGCGTATGGCAAACTCCTTGTTCCACCCCAACTTGCTGTTCCAATTTGGAATATCAAGTTATCAAACTCAGATTTTGACAGCTGAAACATAAAATCATCGGGAAAACGCTTAAGATTTCTCTTTACGGCTTTGTTCAAATTCCCAGTTGTAACACCATAAAGTTCTGCTAAGTCTTTGTCAAGCATAACTTTGACATCTCTGATAAAATAAATCTTATTACTTATTATATCGTCAGGAATAACTTGAACAGTATCCATTTTACTCATTACCTTAAATCCGCAAACTAATTGTTATAAAAACTCACCAAACCACTGTTTATAAGTATTTTAAACAGGGTTTGGTAAGTAAAGTTTTTTCACTTATTTTTATGATGCAAAACAAAAAAACAAAAA
>JAQVGK010000033.1 GCA_028696755.1 Bacteroidales bacterium
AAGCTATGTTTTTCAAGAATTAGATACTTGCAAAATTGAAAGCGAAATTCTAATTCATAATAACGCAAAGCCAGAAAGCAAAGAACAAGAAATTGAAACAAATAATACCAGCACACCTATTTCAACAAATACCGATTTGATCATTAAAATAGATGCATTAGAGAATGATTTAATGGAAATGCAGAATTACAGCTTTACCGATTGCTCACAAACTGAATCCAAGATTATTCTATTGACCGAAGATTTCTTTTATATCGTTGAGAAAATTGATACTAATGACAGCATTTGCATTTCGATGTTTAACAGATTAGATTCGTTCGCCGAACTGCTAGAACCAAGCTTAATCGAAGCAGAAGAATCGTGTCCCGACCTTTATAACGAATACATGGAAATTATAGATGATTACAACGATATGTATGCCAACAAACTTGGACTGATTTTTAGTAGTAATCAGTAATTCCAACTGGGCAAATCAAAAAACATTTCATTTGAACATGCTTTGATATTAATAAATCAATGTCGTTTAGATAAATTCACCACGACATAGTTTTAAGTGATTATATAAATCCCATGTAAAATTGTTAATGTCCTCTGGACAAAGAAGTAGTTATAGTTGTTGATTGATTTTTACTGAAGTTGAAGCCCTAAAGGGCTAGTAAAAGATTTCATGCAAGAATTGTCACTATGACTTACAAACTAAACTTTCTTATTCGCGTTTTTGTCCAGCGGACATAAACGTCAGTAAAAAGCCAAATCAATAGCACTTATTGTCCAGTGGACATATACATAGAACTACTAAACTAAATGACATTGTTTAATAACCGACGTTTATAATCTCGATAAAAGAAAACTATGCGCTACCCAACATCATTTCACAACTTTCTTTTTAATAACAACATATTTTTTTAATTTTGCGTCTTAAATTTTTTACAAATGAATATTTCATATAATTGGCTAAAGGATTATATCAATTTAAGTGATGCACCAGAACAGATTGCAGCAGATTTAACAAGCATAGGCCTCGAAGTTGGCTCCATCGAGTCTTTTTCATCTATTCAAGGTGGACTTAAAGGATTTGTAACAGGCGAAGTTTTAACCTGTGCAAAACATCCTAATGCCGATAAGTTAAGCATTACAACAGTTAATGTTGGCGGTCCCGAGATTCTCAATATTGTATGTGGAGCTCCAAATGTAACTGCCGGACAAAAAGTTGTTGTTGCAACTGTAGGTACCACCATTTATACTGCCGACGGTTCATTCGAAATTAAAAAAGCTAAAATTCGCGGCGAAGACTCTGCCGGAATGATTTGTGCTGAAGACGAAATGGGACTAGGATCTTCTCATGCTGGAATTATGGTTCTTCCACAAGATACACCTATTGGAATGCCAGCAGCTGAGTATTTTAAGATAGAAAATGATTTTGTTCTCGAAGTTGATCTTACACCCAATAGAATCGATGCTGCAAGTCATATTGGTGTTGCCCGCGACCTTGCTGCATACAAAAATCTAAATTACTCTAAACCAGATTTGTCGTCATTTGCCGTAAAAAAGAACTCATACAAAATCGAGGTAGAAGTCGAGAACGTTGATGCTTGTCCGCGATATTCTGGTATTTGCCTCGATAACATCAAAGTTGGAGATTCGCCAGATTGGCTAAAAAACAGACTTAAAGCAATCGGATTAAATCCAATAAACAACATTGTTGATGTCACTAATTTCGTTCTACACGAAACTGGACAACCACTCCATGCTTTCGACGGCGATAAAATAGCTGGCAATAAAATTATTGTAAAGCCAGTTAATGAAGGTCAAAAATTTGTCACTTTGGATAATGCAGAAAGGACTTTAAAAAGCAGCGACTTAATGATTTGCAATAGCAATTCGCCAATGTGTATTGCAGGAGTATTTGGTGGAATCGAATCTGGGATTACTGAAAACACAACTAAGATATTTCTCGAGAGTGCCTATTTTAATCCAGTTTGGGTTCGTAAAACAGCCAAAACACATAGCATTTCTACCGATTCATCATTCAGATTTGAGCGTGGTGCTGATGTTAATATGACAGTTTTTGCTGCCAAACGCGCTGCAATGTTAATCGAAATGATTGGTGCTGGCGAAATTTCGTCTGATATAATTGATATATATCCAACAAATATCGAAAATAGAATTGTTGATTTCAGCTATGCCTCATGCTGTAGGTTAATAGGGATGGAAATACCTGCTAGCGAAATTGACAGAATCCTTGAAAAACTTGAAATAAAAATCATTGAAAGAAATGGAGATCATCTAAAATTAGAAATACCATCATACAGAGTTGATGTTTATCGCGAGGCAGATGTGGTTGAAGATGTTCTCAGAATTTATGGTTATAATAATATCATCATTCCTTCAAAAATTAACTTAACCGTTGCTAATACAGAGAAACCCGATCGTGAAAAACTTGTAAATACGGTTTCAGATCTTCTTGTTGCAAATGGATTTTACGAAATTATGTGTAATTCCCAGATAAGCACAAAGTATTTTGATGAAAACGATAATACTATTGTTAGAATTTATAATCCACTTAGTAACGATTTAGGGATTATGCGCCCCTCTCCTGTTTTTGGCGGACTCGAAAGCGTTGCCTATAATACAAACCGTAAAATTTCAGACATAAAATTCTTTGAATTCGGACGTACTTATCACGCAAAAGAAAACAATTCAAACCTATCGGATATTAGAAGATATTCCGAATCAAAGTTTCTTGCTATGTGGATTTCTGGTAAGAAAAATCCTCTAAACTGGAATCTTAAGGATAATCCAAGCGATTTCTTTAATTTAAAGTCATATATTGACCTTATTTTTGCAAAACTTGGCCTCAACATAGAAAAATATCATAATGATCTTATTTCGGATTCAGTTTTTGAGTATGGTATTAGCCACGATATTAATAATAAGGTACTTTGCCGTTATGGAAAGATATCTAATGCATTAGTAAACAAAACAGATATTTCTCAAGATGTCTATTATGCTGAAATAAATTGGGATTTGGTTTTAGATTTGGTTAAAAATCAAAAAACTGTGTATGTTCCTGTTTCCAAATTCCCAAAAGTTAAACGCGATTTGGCTTTATTAATTGACAAGGAAGTAAGTTACAAACAACTTAAAGAAATTGCTCTTAAAACAGAGAAAGAATACATAACTGATATTTCGCTTTTCGACGTTTACGAAGGCAAAAACCTAGAGCCTGGTAAAGTTTCGTATGCCTTAAGTTTTACTCTCGAAGATACCGAAAAAACAATGACCGATCAGCAGATTGATAAGATTATGAGAAAGCTAATCACTGCATTCGAAATGCATGCTGGAGCAAAAATAAGGTAACTATAACTAAGTTTATTGAAAACAAAAAATCAGGCGAAGAACCTGATTTTTGTTTCATGTTGTAATCACCTGACTTCGACACTGGGACACCAAACAGAAATATATCATATTTTACATTTCAAACTTTTTTTCTTGATAAAAAAAGTTACAAAAAAATCAAGAAGAAACGATCCTTCACCCCGCTCTGTTGGAACAAAAGAACTGTAAGCAAAGCTGGATAAACCTCTTTGCAACAGTTCTATTTATTCCACCATTCACAAGGCCGGAGCTGGCCCGGCGTTTCTTCATGGCCAACGCGCGTCGTTTCGAATACTAATTATCGCTTTATTCGCAGCTTTAAAGCTCGTAATATATTATTGCCTTATGTTTGCCTAGCTTTTTTAATTGTTTAAGCACTGTGTTTTAGCCCCTTAAATTATCGGAAAAAATTATAGATTGAAATATATTAGCCATTTCTAATTCTGAATAAAGCCTAATTACCACACGATTGTTGATTTTACTTACAGGAACACCTATTTTGGAATTATATATTTTGTAAAATGCTGATTATCAGGATGTTGCAATTTTTAATAAAAAAAATTGTGTCGAAGTCAGGTACTAAGTTTATTGAAAATAAAAAATCAGGCTAATAACCTGATTTTTTTGTTTTATAATTGGTTTAGTTTCTTTAAAAATAAGGATCATAATAATCATCAAAAGCATCAACAAAGCCTAAATCTTTAGTGTAAATTCCTCTTGATAAAGAATCCAAACTAGCCCTGCTTAAAAGCTTTGAACGATAAACATTAAATCTGCTGGCAAATAGACCATACCCACCATCTAAGTTAGTATACGATGGCTTTTCCTGAACAATGCCGTTAGATGGTGAGGTTACTTCCATGTATGTTAAATATGTTTCATCGGCAGCAGCAAGGTTATAATCAATACTATTTGGCATTTTTACATATCTTTTAACTCCTTGCTCAGCTGGCGGAATTTGTGCAACCAATAGATTATAGAATGCAAGAACAGAAAATTTGCCACTAACGATTTGCGAAGTTTCCGTAGTTTTATACTCTTTAGCCTGAGGCCATGTAATTGAATAATATGTTGTATCCCCGTCTTTAACCTCTAAATAATTAAAAGTTAATGTCATCTGAAAAATCTTTGCATTATCACCATTATTATATTCATAAGGAGAATCGCCATTATAGTTTTTTAAATCAACAAAAGGCAGAGAGTTTGCTGGAGTTTTAATATAAATTCCGTCAATAAGCTTAGTTTCGCCTTTTACAATATGTTGTCCACCATTAATTGTAACTTCGATTTCGTATCTCGCATCAACATTTAGGTTCATCTTTTTTACCCAAATAGTATTCTTATCTGTAGCAAAATATCCATCCTCTTTTGGAATTGAATCAACAGCCTCGAAAGTCCAGGTGTTTGTTTTGTAACTGTTAACATATTCGTGAACTACAACGATGACATTCTCATAAAACAGAGAGTCGCTAACCTGAGCCATTTGCGATGCTGGAACTGGACCCAGAAAACTTTTATTAACCTTAACGTACTGATATTCACTGGATTGGTCAAGAACGCAATATACAACTGGAATGTCTTTCCATTCACCATTAACGTCAAAATCTGTGCTGCACGACACAACAATTAGCGAAATAAAAGCGATAATTATTAAACTGATATACTTCATCTTATTATCTTTGCAAAAATAAACGTCAAAATTAGCAATTTATTTGTCAATTAAAAAATAAAAAAATGTCAGTTCACAAAGAAGTTAGAAAGGTTACAACACATGTTTTGCAGGAGATGAAACGCAATAACACAAAAATTGCGATGCTAACTGCTTATGATTATTCAATGGCAAGAATTCTCGACAGTACCGGAATTGACATTATTTTAGTGGGAGATTCGGCTTCTAATGTAATGGCGGGTTACGATTCTACCTTACCAATCACTCTAAACGAGATGATTTATCATGCAGCATCAGTAGTTCGTGGTGTAACAAGAGCGCTTGTTGTAGTTGATCTTCCATTTGGAACCTACCAGAGCAATTCAAAGCTTGCTTTATCGTCGGCTATCAGAATAATGAAGGAAACTGGTGCTTCTGCAGTTAAAATAGAAGGTGGAGCCGAAGTTATCGATTCTGTTACAAGAATTCTGTCGGCAGGCATCCCTGTTATGGGACATTTGGGTTTAATGCCACAAAGCATTCATAAATTTGGAACATACGTTGTTCGTGCGCGCGAAGAGGAAGAGGCATCAAAGCTTATTTCGGATGCTCACCTACTCGAAGAAGCCGGATGTTTCGCCATCGTTCTCGAGAAAATCCCTGCTCAGCTTGCTGCCCAGATTGCGTCGGAAATAAAAATTCCTGTTATCGGTATTGGCGCGGGGGCAGTTGATGGCCAGGTTCTAGTTTTGCACGACATGCTAGGCATTACACAAGAATTCTCGCCACGTTTTTTAAGACGATATGCAAGTCTTGATAAAGTTATCAGTGAAGCAGTGGTAAATTATATCCAAGATGTGAAAAGCTGCGATTTCCCTAATGAAAACGAAAGTTATTAAAGATGGATCTTATCCCCGATATAATCTACGAAGACAATCATATTATTGCTGTTAATAAAAAGGCCGGACAGATTGTGCAAGGTGATAAAACTGGAGATATGCCACTCTCCGACCTTGTAAAGAAATACATTAAAGAAAAATACAATAAACCCGGCGAAGTTTTTTTAGGTGTTCCGCATCGACTCGACCGTCCTGTAAGTGGTGTTGTGCTATTTGCGAGGACTTCAAAGGCATTAACACGATTAAACGAAATGTTTAAGTCGAAGGAAACAAGAAAGACTTATCATGCAATTGTTGCATCTCCTCCACCTGCTGACGAAGGGCGTTTAACCGGAAATATTTACAGAAACACAAAGCAGAATAAATCATACATTCTCGACAAGGCAAACGATCAGACCAAAATAGCAATTCTCGATTACAAACTTATTGCAAAATCAGAAAAATACTTTCTACTTGAAATAAACCTAATTACTGGTCGCCATCATCAGATTCGCTGTCAGTTGGCTCACATGGGTTGTCCAATTAGAGGCGACCTAAAATATGGATACCAACGCTCAAATCCAAACGGTGGAATAAATCTTCATTCTGTAAAAATAAATTTCACTCATCCTGTACAAAAATTACCTATCGAGATTTTCGCAGATTATCCAAACGAAGGAATTTGGAAGGTTTTTAATTATTAATATTTCCCTACTAATTGTATATTTATTAAATTTTGGTCAGTTCTGTTAATCTAATTTAACGCATTTCTTGTATAATTTTGATAAAAAAGATAGAAATTTTTACTATCATTGTTCGGTGATAAGGTTGGCGGACATGCCTTTCGAAAAAATGTGAGCTTCCTAGTTGTTTATAAATTAGCTCCAAATTATACACGACATTTATTCATTCAAAATGGCTCCGTCACAGTTTTTAATAGTTATTAATGATATAAGAATGGAATATAAATCAATAAACCTGCGGAATTTTAAAAATCATAAGATATTACGAAAATTAAAACCGGAAATAATAGAAAGTATTGAAGTTGTTGGAAATGTCCTTCCTTTTAAAACAAATAACTACGTAGTGGATAATCTCATTAACTGGAATGATTATGAAAACGATCCTATTTTCCACCTCTCCTTTCCGCAAAGAGAAATGATTTCTGATGAGCATTATCAAATAGTAAAAAATGCAATTTATGCAGAAAAAAATCCTCAAGAAATTTCTGAGATTTGTGATCAAATAAGAAAAACACTTAATCCGCACCCTGCAGGACAAATGTGTTTAAATGTTCCTATATTTAAAGGGAAAACACTTCACGGTATCCAACACAAATACAAAGAAACAGTTTTATTTTTTCCAAGCGCTGGTCAAACTTGTCATGCATATTGTACGTTTTGCTTTCGATGGCCACAGTTTGTTGGAAAAAAATCTTTAAAATTTGCTGCAATAGAATCTCACGACCTTGTTGAATATGTAAAGGCTCATAAAGAAGTTACCGACATTTTATTTACTGGTGGCGACCCAATGGTAATGTCGGTAAAAGTTTTTAAAAAATATATCGATAATCTTCTAAAAAATATTTCCTTAACAAACATTCAGACAATAAGAATTGGAACCAAATCACTTTCATTTTGGCCTTATCGATTTGTAAGTGATGAAGATAGTAAGGAATTACTCGAATTGTTTGAAAGAATTGTAGGAATGGGAATAAATCTGGCTATTATGGCTCATTTTAGTCATCCTGTTGAGCTCAAGACAGAAATTGTAAAGCAGGCAATTCGCAATATTAGAAGCACTGGGGCTCAAATCAGAACACAATCACCTATATTTAAACATATCAACGATTCTCCCGAAATATGGTCGGAAATGTGGCGCCTACAAGTAAACTTAAATTGCATTCCATACTATATGTTTGTGGCACGTGATACAGGTGCTAAAGAGTATTTCGAGCTTCCACTTGCCGAAGCACACCAAATTTTTAAAGAAGCATATTCATCAGTTAGCGGGATTTGTCGCACAGTTCGCGGGCCTAGTATGTCGTGCACTCCAGGAAAGGTAATGATTTCGGGAGTTGCCGAAATAAATAATGAAAAAGTATTTGTTTTAAGATTCATTCAGGCAAGAAATCCAGAATGGGTAGCACATCCATTTTTTGCTAAATATGATGAAAATGCGAGTTGGATAAATGAGTTAAAACCAGCGTTTGGTGACAGATTCTTTTTCGAAGAGGAAATGTCGGAAATATATCAGACCCAAATAACAGATTGTGAAGAAAACAAATTTGAATAAGCTCATAAAACAAAAAAGCCCTGCAAATGCAAGGCTTTTTTTGTATTGATAATAACAGATTATTTCTGTTTCTTTTCTTGTTGTAATAATTCTTCTTTAAGAGCTGCAAGGTCAGTAACATCACCGATAGTTGTTTTTTCGATTTTGTCGTTCTGTTGTTTTGCTTTTTTAGGAGCTGCAGATTTTTCACCTTTAGCCTGTCTTTCTTCAGCAACCTGAGCCTTGTTGATGTCTTCGTGAATTCTTGAGTGAGAAACGAAGATTTTCTTTGCGTCTTTGTTGAATTCGATAACTTTAAATTCGAGTTTCTCGTCAATTTTTGCAGGTGTTCCGTCCTCTTTAACAAGATGTTTTGGAGTAGCAAAACCTTCAACGCCATAAGGAAGAGCGATGATCGAACCTTTATCGTTCATTTCAACGATTGTTCCTTCGTGAATAGTATCAACTGTAAAGATAGTTTCGAATACTTCCCATGGATTTTCTTCAATCTGTTTGTGGCCTAAGCTTAAACGACGGTTTTCTTTATCTATTTCGAGAACAACTACTTCGAGTTCTGCATTGATAGATGTGAATTCTGCTGGATGTTTAATTTTCTTAGTCCAAGAAAGATCAGAAATATGAACTAAACCGTCAACACCTTCTTCAAGCTCTACAAATACACCAAAATTGGTAAAATTGCGAACTTTTGATTTGTGTTTTGAACCGATTGGGTATCTCTTTTCGATTTCTTCCCATGGATCTGGGTGAAGTTGTTTGATACCGAGAGACATTTTGCGTTCTTCGCGGTCCAAGGTTAAAATAACAGCTTCAACATCGTCACCAACTTTCATAAACTCCTGAGCAGAGCGTAAGTGCTGTGACCATGACATTTCAGACACGTGGATAAGACCTTCAACACCTGTTGTGATTTCAACAAATGCTCCGTAGTCGGCAAGAACAACAACTTTACCAGTTACTTTGTCACCAACTTGGAGTCCTTCGCTAAGTGAATCCCATGGATGTGGAGTAAGCTGTTTTAGACCTAAAGCAATACGTTTTTTGTCATCATCGAAGTCGAGAATAACAACCTGGATTTTAGAATCGAGGGTAACGATTTCTTCTGGATGAGTAACACGACCCCAAGAAAGATCGGTGATGTGGATAAGACCATCAACTCCGCCAAGGTCGATAAATACTCCGTAGCTTGTAATATTTTTAACAGTACCTTCGAGAACCTGTCCTTTTTCAAGTTTAGAAATAATGTGTTTCTTTTGTTCTTCGAGTTCTGCTTCGATAAGAGCTTTGTGAGAAACAACAACGTTTTTAAATTCTTCGTTGATTTTAACAACTTTGAATTCCATTGTTTTACCTACAAATACATCATAATCGCGGATTGGTTTCACATCAATTTGTGAGCCAGGTAAGAATGCTTCAATACCGAATACATCAACGATCATACCGCCCTTAGTACGACATTTAATGTAACCTTTAACGATTTCGTCGTTGTCGCATGCCTGATTAACACGCTCCCAAGATTTGAGTGATTTAGCTTTTTTGTGTGATAAAATCAGCTGACCATCAATGCTTTCCATATTTTCAACGAAAACCTCAACTTTGTCACCAACTTTCATTTCGTTTTCGGTGCGGAATTCGTTTGCATTAATAATACCTTCTGATTTGTAGCCGATATTTACAACTACTTCACGTTTGTTAATCGCTACAACTGTTCCCATTACTACTTCACCTTCTTCTACAAGCTTAAAGGTGTTGTTGTAAAGGTCTTCTAGTTCAGCGCGCTGAGCTTTTGAATAAGATTCGTCTCTTTTACCAATCAATTCCCAGTTGAAATCTTCGATTGGCTTAATTTCACCTTTAACTTTTGGTGTTGAATCTTTTTTAGCAGCTTTTTGTGGTTCTGCTGCAACTTCTACTACTTCTACAGCAACTTCTGCAGTTGCTTCGTTGTTTTCAGAGACCTGAACATTCCCGGTTTGCTCATTCAAAATCTCATTGTTTTCTAGTTCTGTCATGTTTTTAAAAATTGTTTTCTTTAATTTTGTTGGACATTATGTTAATTAAAAATTTCGAGCTGCAAAAGTACAATAAATATTTGAATTACAAACAAATAAAATTAAGATTATACCACTATATTAATGAAATTACAAATTACAAATTACAAAAAACAAATTACAATTTGTAGTGCAAATTCTGCAGCTATAGTGATTTGATTGAAAAGCTCCAAATTACAACCCCGAAGGGCTCACGCAAGTAAATAACAAATTACAAGGGTTACTGCAGAGTTTGGATTTGTGATTCAATGTCGTTTAGTTAAGACTTTCAATAAAGGATTTTACTGTTTTATCAAAATACTTCAAACAATTGTTAATGTCCGCTGGGCAAAGTAGTGATTTTAGTGGTATTTTTATTTTTACTGACGTTAAAGCCCTAGCGGGCTAAAAAATTCCTTTGACAAAAATCGTTTTTGTCCAGAGGACATATACATAGAAGTGCTTAACTAAACGACGTAGATTTGTGATTTGTGATTTAACTTTGTTGAGGGCTGCACAGTTGTGATTTGCTTTTTGTGATTTGGAATTTCCTCTGTATGGTTTTATTTAAACGAATCATAGTAATCAAACGTTCCATCATTAAACAAAACAACCACCTTCTTAACTTTTCGTTCCGGTTGCTGATGTTCGGGATGGAAAGTAGGCGATGTAGTCTTTGTTTCGATAACAACTTTTTCTTCGATAGGTGGAGGGGTATTCTCCTGAACAAAAGAAGTATTTTCTACAGGCTTATTTTCGGGATATTTAACTTCATGCTGAATCGGAGCACTAAATAAGTCACTGTGAGAAGCTTTAGAAGGGGTGTTTTCGGGCTGAATTTCAACTGCCGCAGTAGTTTTGTACATATTTCCTTTACCCATCAAAAGCCACTCGGCATTAATTCCTCTAAAACGCTCAAGTAATTTAACAATAAAATCTGTTGACGGATTATTTCGTCCCGATAAAATATGAGAAATACCAGATGCTTGTACTCCAATCTCATCTGCAAGCTTTGCTGCTGTCATTCCTTCAGACTTCAATAATTTTGCAATTCTATCTTTCATTTTTGTTAAATTTTTGCATTTACAAATGTAAACATAATAGTAATTACATTTGTAATCTTTTATTAACAATTTGCAATTTACATTTGTAACCTCCGGTTGAGTTATTTTTGTAAATAATTCGCGGAACAAATATTGTAAATATAGTGTAGTTGTTTAATAATAATAATCGTTAAATGACATAAATAGCAGCAGAATAAGCATGCAAAAGTCATTTAAAAGCTCCTATTCTCTTCGGAAAATCCCCGAAAAGGCATTTATTTTATGCCTAACTTCATTTTAAAGTATGTAAATATCTGGTTATCAAGCATTTATAAATATAAAAAGTTGTGTTTAGAGCTCAATTATGCACATTATTCACACATATCATTCAAAATATTAAGTATTTACATTAAATAAATTATGTAAAGTACTGATTTTAAGTAAGTTATGTTTAATTTATTACACAATAATAAAATGCTATTTATTCCTACAACTGTAACGCCTAAAATAATTACACTTGTAATGTTTTAATAACATTGTTCAAATAATTTGACTGATTTACATTTGTAATGTGATTATTCGTGTAATTTTTAGGATTACACATGTAATCCTATGCTATTTTTTTGAAAAATCTAATTTTTGTTTATTTAGACGATTTTAGCCTCTATTATGTCAGAATATTGTAAAAAATTATAATGGCTCCTACCCGCCTTAAAATCGATTTTCTGCTAAATTTTTCCATTTGAGAAATGAAGTTTTGATGAAAATGTCGTTTTGATTTTTCCAATAATTTAACTAAGTGTTTTTAAAAATTTCTTAAAGTATGTTTTTTTTGTTCAAGAAAATTTGAGATCATTTTATCAAATGAACGAATTTTGGTTTCTCAAAGAAAAATTGAATCGAGTCAAAAAATTTGATTTTCATGTCGAATGTGCGAATGATTATTCAAATTTTTGTAAAATTCCATTTTAGATGCTTTTAGAATTAAATATTTGTTGACAGAAATACGGATGAGAAAAAATATCGCCTCTATTTTGGCTTAAGATAGAGTTATTTTTGACTATAATGCTGATTTAACAGTACTTTTACGTCACTTTTTCATTTTATTTTAGAACGACTAATCTAGAGCTTATTGTTGTTTTTTTATTGGAAGCTCGAAATTTTTCTCAATTCAAACAATCTCTACTTCTTTCTGATCTCAATTTTGCATATGATAGCTTTATATTCGGATTCGAAGTTAGGCGTAAAGACATTTTTGGCGATGTTTGTTCTTATTTCTTCTTTCGACCAGAACTTTGCTTCTGTTACTTCATCATTAGGAACAAAACTAAAATCGCTAACTGTAGCAGCAAAAACAAAAACAAGTTCCGATTCAATTTCAGAGTTCCATACGTATTTTGTAATAAACTGAAAATTCACATTTTGAATTCCAAGTTCTTCGAAACTTTCTCGTTCGAGGGCGATTTCAATTTTCTCACCATGAGCTATATGCCCACCAACAGCTGTATCCCATTTACCAGGTTGTATCTTTTTTGTGAGACTTCTTTTTTGAAGAAGCAAATCTCCATGATTATTAAAAATATGTACATGAATAACTGGATGTAGTCTTTTCGATCCATTATGAGCCTCGCTCCTTGTCATCATACCAATTACTTTTCCATCTTTGTCAACCTCCGACAACATTTCTTCTTTATTGGGTTTCTTTCGTAGAATTAGATTTCTTACAAGTTCAAAAACAAAAAATACTGCAAAGATTATGTAAAACAGGCCACCACTAATAAAAACCCAGGCTTCTTTCG
>JAQVGK010000517.1 GCA_028696755.1 Bacteroidales bacterium
AAACATTTGAAGTAAATAACTTGCAGGATTCGATTGATTATCAGCAGTTTCCTAATCTTAAACTCGAGTTTTACTCTAAGGATGAAATAAGCAAAACGGCAGCTCAGCTAATAAAATGGCAACTGAGATTTGTAGGGGTTGCCGAAACTGCTGTTGATCCTGCATCAGGATATTATTTTTGCTGCGATACTGTTCAAGAAGGCGACGAAATATCTTTCTCAGTGGCAACGCGGAATATCAGCACTGTTGATATGGATTCACTCGCAGTTAAATACTGGATTCAGGATAATAACAACGAAATTACTATTATCGACCAGAAAAAACTTAGACCACATCCAGCAGGTGACATTATTCGCGACACTATCGTTTACACGAGTCTGGGGATGTCGGGATTAAATTCAATCTGGGTAGAGTTTAATCCTTTGAATTCTGAAACTGGCACCTATTTTCAGCCAGAGCAATACCATTTTAACAATATTGCAGTTAAATATTTTAGAGTAAATCGTGATATTACAAATCCTTTGCTGGATGTTAGTTTTGATGGCAGATACATTATGAACGGAGAATTGGTATCATCTAAACCTGAAATATTAATAAAACTAAAAGATGAAAACCGTTATTTGGCTTTGAACGACACCTCACTCTTTAGGATTTATCTTACCGATTTAACAACTGGAACAGAGCGCAGGGTTTATTTCGGTTTGCAGGATAATCCAATAGAAACAATAGAATGGATTCCGGCCGATTTGCCTGAGAATTCATGTAAAATTGTTTACAATCCTATTTTTACAAGCGATGGTACTTATCGATTGCGTGTTAAGGCTATTGATGTTTCAGGTAACGAATCAGGTGATAATGATTATATTATTGATTTTGAGGTAGTTACGGCTTCGACAATAACCCAATTGTTGAATTATCCAAATCCATTTAGTACATCAACACGGTTTGTTTTTGAATTAACAGGCAGTGAGATTCCCGACGAACTTAGAATCGATATTTATACAATCACTGGAAAATTGGTTAAAGTAATTTATTTAGACGAATTAGGTCCGATTCGCATTGGGAAAAACATTACCGAATATGCCTGGGATGGAAAAGATATGTATGGCGACCAGCTTGCAAACGGAGTATATTTTTATCAAGTTCGTGCAAAAATTGACGGGGAAGACATTGATCGTAGGGCTACCGAAGCTGATAAATATTTTAAAAACGAACTGGGCAAAATGTACCTGATGCGCTAAGCTTTGCTCAAAAAAAAAGCCCCGTAAAACGGAGCTTTTCTGATGATGCAATGTTTATATTAAGCTAATTTAACATTTACTGCATTTAAACCTTTTCTACCTTCTTGAAGATCGAAAGTTACTTCATCATTGTCCTTTACTTTGTCAACAAGACCTGTTACGTGTACAAAATACTCTTGTCCTGTTGCATTGTCTTTAATAAAACCGAAACCTTTGGTTTGATTAAAAAATTTTACTGTTCCTGTGTTCATAATTAAAATTGATAAAAATTGTTGAGGCAAATATAGACTATATTTTGTACCAAACAGCAATTTTTATAAAAATATTTAGTTTTAATTGTGATTTTTTTGTAATTTCTTTGTTTTTAAGCCTTTCGTGATCAAATCTTGTGATCTGTAGAAGCGAAAGTTATTAACAACTTAAAAATTATTTAACCTCAGAGCTTATAAAAACACTGATTAAATTTTTATCTTTGTCGTGAGTTAATAGTTTAGTAAACCATAAAAAAATCAACATAAATGTCTGATATACAGAAGATTGTAAAACCTGATTATGTTTTCGAGGTTAGCTGGGAAGTGTGTAATAAAGTAGGAGGAATCCACACAGTAATATCCACCAAATCTGTCGAGCTTGCAAAAAATTGCAAAGAGCTTATTCTTATTGGCCCGGACATGTGGCGCGATTCGGCTGCCCATCCTGAGTTTATTGAAGATAATTCGATGTTTGCCGATTGGCACCGTAAAGCTGAATCAGAAGGCATAAGAGTTCGTACCGGACGTTGGAAGATCCTGGGAGCCCCAAAAGTATTACTAATCGATTTCTCAAATTATATCAGCCAAAAAGATGCTATACTTTACAAATTTTGGGAAGATTACAAGCTTGATTCTCTTTCGGGACAGTGGGATTATATCGAACCAGCTCTTTTTGGATATGCCGCTGGAAAAGCGATTGAAAGTTTTATGAATTTTAACTTGTCGGTGCACGATAAAGTAATTGCTCATTTTCACGAATGGATGACAGGTACAGGTATCTTATATCTTGAGAAGGAAATGCCACAAATTGCAACGGCCTTTACTACTCATGCAACAGCTGCAGGACGGAGCATTGCAGGAAATCGTCTTCCTCTTTATAAGAATTTATTACAATATAATGGTGATCTGGTTGCACGGGAGTTAAATATTTCGTCAAAACAAAGTCTCGAAAAAATCAGCGCTCATACTGCCGACGTGTTTACAACCGTTAGTGATATTACTGCACAGGAATGTGCTCAGTTACTTCGTAAGCCTGTAGATTTTGTTACTCCAAACGGTTTCGAGAACGATTTCGTTCCTCATGGTCAGGATTATATCGAAAAGCGTAAAATTGCCCGCGAAAAACTCATTAAAACAGCTTCTGCCTTGTGTGGATACAGTTTCGAAAATGAGCCTGTAATTATGGCAACTTCGGGTCGTTACGAAATCTACAATAAGGGATACGACTTGTTCATTGATGCACTTGGTAGGTTAAATAAAGAACAAAAACTTAAGCAGCAAATAGTTGCTTTTATGCTTGTGCCTGGAAATAACTATGGTCCGGTCAATGCGTTATATAATATTATAAATGATTGTGAAGGCGATCGTACTATCTCTAATAATTCACTAACACATAATCTACACGATGCTGAATATGATCCAATTCTAACGCGTATTCGAGATAATGGATTGTATAATCGTCCCGAAGATAATGTTAAAATCATCTTTGTCCCTTCGTACCTTAACGGTGATGATGGCATTTTTAATCTTAAGTA
>JAQVGK010000518.1 GCA_028696755.1 Bacteroidales bacterium
TTCTATCTAGATTAAGTTGATAAAACCAAACATTTTTTGTGGCTTTGCCTTTTTCGAAAAACAGAACTACGGTTTTTACACCAGCACCGGTAAATGTACCACCAGGCAAATCGAGAACAGTGTGCAAATTGCAATTTTCGAGCAGTGTTTTGCGAATAGCCACGCTTGCATTATCGGTATTACTCAAAAATGTATTCTTAATAACAATACCAGCACGACCTCCAGCTTTTAGTATTTTAATAAAATGCTGTAAAAACAAGCTGGCAGTTTCGCCAGTTTTAATCGGGAAGTTTTGTTGCACTTCTTCTCTTTCCTTTCCACCAAATGGAGGATTAGCAAGAATTACATTGTATCTGTCTTTTTCCTGAATGTCCGTGAGGTTTTCGGCAAGAGTATTTGTATGGATAATATTTGGAGCTTCGACACCATGCAAAATCATATTCATGATTCCGATGATATATGCCAGCGATTTCTTTTCCTTCCCGAAAAATGTTTTCTTTTGTAAAACTTCAATATCTGTTGTGGATAATTCAGGCCTATTTAAATAGTTGAAAGCTTCGACCAGGAAACCGGCGGATCCTACAGCTCCATCATAAACTGTATCTCCAATTTTGGGATCAACAATTTTTACAATTGTTCTAATCAAAGGACGAGGAGTGTAATATTCGCCGCCATTACGACCGGCGTTACCCATATTCTTAATCTTCGCTTCGTATAAATGACTCATCTCGTGTTTCTCGGCATGAGTTCTAAATCGTAGTTCATCAATAAGATTAACAACTTCGCGCAAATTATAACCACTCTGAATCCTATTCTTAAGCTCGCTGAATATTTCTCCAATTTTATATTGAATTGTATCGGCACTATCGGCACTGGTTTTAAACTTTTTTAAATATGGGAATAAATCAGTATTTACAAAATCAACCAAATCGTCTCCAGTTATGGCATTGTGATCAATTCTACCATTTTCCAACTTTGGAGCAGCCCAGCTATTCCACCTGTACTTCGTTTCAATTATTCTTTCATAAGTTTTACCCGACAATTGCGCTGCCGTTTCCTTATCCTTTTCCAAATCATCGAGGTATTTCAGAAAAAGAATCCACGAAGTTTGTTCAACATAATCCAGCTCACTTCCACATCCCGCATCCTTGTGCAGTATATCATCAATATTCTTAAAAGTCTGCTCAAACATCATTTATAAATCAATTTTATTTATCCAAAAGTACATTTTTTTAAGTTCTTTTTACATAAAATGCAACAAATTTTTCCACACAGTTTTGAAAATAAAAAAAATAAAAAAATTAATGTTTTAGTTTTTAATAAAAACTTTTTTTTCGAAAAACATCTTACTACCTTACTACAGAGCATTTAATCAGCTTATAATCCGTGCAAGCTGAGTTGGAGATTATTAGCTGCTTCCCTCACAAGTTGCAGTAAAGCCACGCGAGCAACTCGCATGGTAAGCAGTGATGTGGATTTGGATAAAAATTTAAAAATCCACGAAATAATCATATTTCACGCAATCCCTCAAAAAATAATCATTTTTTACCAATTGTAATTATTTTTCACTAAAAGCAAAAAACGTACAGCTTCTTGGCTTGCGTTTTTCGATTTTTTCCATCCAAACGGTAGGATAAACATGTTGCAAATATATTCAAAATTGGAAAATAGAAATTCAATGTCGTTTAGTTAAGGCTTTCAATAATGGAATTTTGCTTTAAAATAATCCTTCAAAAAAATGTTAATGTCCTCTGGACAAAGGAGTGATTCAAGCCGTTGACTGATATTTACTGACGTTGAAGCCCTAACGGGCTAAGAAGCGAATTTTAATTCCGATTTGCAATATACAATGACGAGCAGCAATAGTATTCGCGTTTTTGTCCAGCGGACATAAACGTCAGTAAAAACTAAATCAAAAGGCACTTTTTGTCCAGCGGACATATACCTAAAATTGCTTAACTCAACGACATTGAATCACAAATTACAAATCTCAAACTTGGCAGAACCCGTCGTAATTTGTAATTTGTTATTTGTAATTTGTAATTTGTTATTTGCTATTGTTTTGGATTTAGATATTAGTATTTAGTGCTTCTAAAAAGTTAGTCTATACAAAAACATTGGGTAAAATCCTTGTTGGTAGGAGTAGTTTACCTGCTTGGTATCTTCGTTAAAGTTTTGGCCATAGATGTTTTTGTGGTTGGTTAGATTTTGAAGATCGAGAGCCCACTCTTGAGTTACTCGTTTCATATTAACTTTTATTCCTATTCGCAAATCTGTGCGGAAATATGGAGCTGTTTTAGTTGCAAAAGCATTATCGAAATCGTATTCGGCTTTGCCTTCGTCGTTAACAATAATCGGTATAAATCTTTTTCCGCCAGCATAAACTGTTCTAACTCCAACCGAAAGTAGAGAGCTCTTTCCTAACTTAAATTCGTAACCGCCAAGTCCGTTAAATACATAGTTGTTGTTAAATGTCGTGCTTCGCCAAAAGCTTTCGAGGGTTTTGTACTCTGACTGAAAAATAGAACCAGTAATCAAAAAATAGAAATTGTTGCTGAAGAATTTTTCCAGTGTTAATTCAATTCCATAATTTCTGCCTTTTCCTTGATTTGTGAGATCGTTTACACGCTCCTGATAAAATCCTGCACCTGCGTTTAAAGCTGAATAGTAAGAAGTGTCGAGCCGTACTGGAACATCATACAAATATTGGTAATAAGTTTCAAATTTTACTCTAAAATCTCTTAGAGGCACCCAATCGTATGAGATTACAGCCTGATGAGATTTTGTGAAATCCAGTCCTGTATTATTTTGAATGTATTGATTGTAAGAATCTTCTACAGGTGTTCGTGCATAATAAAGAAACAGTGATTGCATCTGGCTGTGCAAACCGTATCCCCAGGATAGCGAATGTTTGTCAGCAATTTGCCATTTAAAACTTAAACGTGGTTCAGCCGACCATGTATTGTTAGATGTTAGCATTTGAAAATGCACTCCACCATACATTCCAAAATTACCAGTAAAT
>JAQVGK010000519.1 GCA_028696755.1 Bacteroidales bacterium
TCTGGCATTGGTTTTATGTATCGAAGTGCTTTATTTGTATGAAGAGACACTCGAATTATTTAAAATTAATACCTATTTAACAAAAGAATTTAAATTTACGAAAGATGAAAGGATTAAAGTTTTTCGCAGCATTGCTCGGTTTGAGTTTCTTAAGCGTAATCGCAATCGCTCAGGAGAGTGAGTATAAAATTTTTTATTTTTCGGGAAATCCGAAAATAGTTGATAAAGGTAAAGAAGTTGCACCTGTAAGAGATTCATATATCTCATCTAAAAGTGTACTCAAGTTACCGGCAAATTCGTATGTCGTGCTTACCAACAAAAAGGAAGTTCCGATGGGTATTAGCAACCCAGGTTCATACAGCATTGCCGATTTAAACAAGATTTACCAAAACGTTGGCAACAGCAATCTTACTCAAGAGTTTTTCGATTATATTGCTAACAATATGATTCAGGAAGACCAAAAGGTAAAACGAAGTGGTGGTGTTTATAGAGCAGTTGGTGACATTCTAAAAACTCCATTTGACGAGGCTGTTGTGATAACTGACGAAGTTCGTCTCGATTGGGCAAATCCAACTGGCAAAACGCTATACTTAAAAATTTACGATGCCGAAACTTGGGAACAACCTTATAACATGGCCACAACCGACAGTACCTTTACTGTTGTTTTCGACGAAACAAAATTCGTAAAAGGAAAACAATATGCTTGGACTGTTTATCATGGCGAAGATCACCCACAACAAGGCACAATTCTCAGAGTATTCACTTTTGCTGACGATAGCTGGGTAGACAATTTCAACCAGCAACTAAACGAAATCAACAAAGGCGAAAGTGCCGACATGAATAAAATCAAAACAATCCGCTTGTATCTCGACAATAATGTTTGGCCGTTGGCTGAATAGGAACTGTAGAAGCATTATTTGGCATCAATTTGCTCTGATATATTGTTGTACTGAGCATAACAGATTGCTTCATTAATGGTGAGTGATAAAAAATTCAACTTCTCCCTCCCCCACAATAACCTTTTTCCAAAAGTTTGCGTATGAAACAAACAAAGGATTAAGCTAAAGTTATTTTATTATTTTTCTTTTATGAAGCATCTGCACCGTGGGTTGATGATTATAGCCGGGATTTGCATTTCGTTAAATGCGTTTACCCAAGAAAGAAAATATTTATATTTAGGTTTTGAAATCGAGAATTTCAAAGACTTATCTCCTTTTAAAACAATTATTAACGACTATAACGATTATCATTCTGCTACTGATCAAAGTACAGAACACAGCTTAGCTCTACCCGAATATATAATAGGATACACCGTTGGCTATAAAATTCACTCTCGCTTTAGCGAATTTGGCGGAAATGTTCATTTTACTCAATTTTCGACAAATGCAAAAGGCATTACTGGTTCTGGAAACGAGTATTTTCAAAAGCTGACAGTTTCACATAATGGTTTTTATTTATTTTACTGGTTGGTTTTTATAAATACAAATTATTTTCGCACGGGACCAGGAATTGGAGTACGCATAGAGCAATTCAAAACAAAGGTAAACTGGGACGAAGATCCGTCAATAAATACAATGGTTCCGGCAAACAAAGCACTTTTTTCGGGGCAAATAAACTATAATTTATCAATCGGGGGACCAAAATTCAACTTCGACATTGGGGTTTTCTATCAAATTCCATTTTGGAAAATTGACCTGAATTTACTTAACCAGCGGTTAAACGAAGGATTTGCGACAAACTACACCAACAACGAGCTCATTTTCGATCCTGTTTCGTTTGGTGTTTGCTTTACTTTTGGACTTGGATCTAAAGAAAATTATGATTTTTAGATTATTTTACCTCGACCTCCATCCCATCTTCGGCAGCAACAGTGTTTTCAAAAATCTCACTTGCTTCTTTTAGAAGTGTACTAATGTCTTTGTAACGAGATGAAAAATGTCCAATAACGAGTTTTTTTGCACTCACTAAATTTGCAATTTGAGCTGCTTCGGCTGCGGTTGAATGAAATGTTTCTTTAGCCATATCCGATAAGTCGGTGCCAAATGTTGCCTCGTGATACAATAAGTTAACGTCAGGAATGTATTCTTTTAAAACATTTAAAGGAATTGTATCTGTGCAAAAGGCGTAAGATCTGATTTCGCTTGCCTTAGTGGTTAGTTCTTCGTTTAAAATCACTTCCCCAAATTCATCAACCAAATCCTCGCCTGCTTTAATTCTAAGAATTTCGGAAATGGTAAGTTCATATCTCTCTATTATATCTTTACGGATGTTTCTTGGTCTCGGTTTTTCGGCAAATAAAAAGCCCCAAACAGGCTTACTGTGTTGAAGTGGGAAGCTATAAACCTCGAGATTATTAGTTTCCATTAACAAATTTTTACCACCGGGAATCAAAGCATGAAATTTTATCTTAAATTTAAGCTCGTCATTGTTCAATTTTAAAACTGTTTCGTAAAGTTCTTTCAACTTCTCTGGTCCATAAATATGTAAATCCTGCTTACGGCCAAGCAAATTAAAGCTCGAAAGCAAGCCGAAGATTCCGTAAATATGATCGCCATGCATGTGGGAGATAAAAATGTGCTTCAATTTACCGAAAGGCACGCTGTATTTTCGCATCTGCATTTGTGTACCTTCGGCACAGTCAATTAAATATGGAGTTTCGTTGTACATCACTACTTGAGCAGTAGGCATTCGTGTCGAAGTTGGTAAGGCAGAACTGCTGCCAAGTATGCGTAGGCTAAATTGCATTTTTTAGTTTTTTGCAAATATAGTAAAATGTGGGTTACTATAAATTGAGGCATTTTTCGCAAACATAGATTTTGTATTTTGTAAGCAGTAAGCGGTGGGTCGGTAAGCGGTGGCAGAATGCTAATTTTAGCAATAATCCTCCTTAGCCTTAGCCTTTTGTAATCAGTAAGCGGTGCGTCGGTAAGCGTTGGCAGACTGCTAATTTTAGCATTAATCCTCCTTAGCATTAGCCTTAGCCTCAGCCTTTTGTTAGCAGTAGGCGGTGCGTCGGTGGTC
>JAQVGK010000520.1 GCA_028696755.1 Bacteroidales bacterium
CCGCTCTTACCTAAAGGCAGTTTA
The DNA here is from genome assembly GCA_028696755.1 of Bacteroidales bacterium. Next base: position 25 of record JAQVGK010000520.1, read on the forward strand.
TGGCGAAGGCGACTGGATTCTTGATTACAGTAATAATCAGATTTATCTAAACAAAACTCTTATTGAAGACTCTCAAATTCCATTATCTGAATTTCAGGAAAAAGTAATAGCATTTATCATCAATTCCGGAGGTATTTCAAATGCAATAAGCTCGACACAAATGCAGAATATTATTTTCCGTCAGGGGATGCCAGAAAAAATGCAAAACTCATACAGTCAGAAACGCTCGGGCGACATAATGATTTCGCTTAAAGCAGGATGGATTGAGGATGTTCCCTACTCTACCGATCACAATTCGGGTTATAAATACGACACAAATGTTCCGCTAATATGGTATGGTTGGAAAGTAAAAAAACAAAATATTTTCAGAACAATAAACATTACCGACATTGCACCAACAATTTCGATGGTTCTTGGCACACCAGCTCCTCCAGCGACTACAGGAGAATCGTTGCAGGAAGTTTTTAACAATCGCTAAACTAAATCAATCTTAACTTGTTGATTTACAGACAATAAACAATATTTATTTTTACACAGATATTTTATTTTACAGGATATGAGCAAATATATTGAGGCAATAAAAACACGTAGATCGATTCGAAATTATGACAAAAAACCTTTGCCAGCCGATTTAATTAATACAATAAAGAATCTGCTCGAAAATGCAGAAAAAGGCCCTTTTGGCAACAAACCTCGATTTGTTTTTATCGAAAAACCAGCTGCCCGCGAGCAGGAAAAAGTAAGATTAGGAACATACGGTTTTATTAACAATGCAGCATATTTTATCGGTGGCTGCGTCGAAAAGTTTGAGTTCTCCGAAGTTGATTATGGATATTCGCTCGAAAGAATTATTATCGAACTTACAAATCTTGGACTTGGCACTTGCTGGGTTGGTGGAACATTTAAGCGCAAAGATTACGAAAAGCTTTTAAAAACTACCGAAACAGAAACTATTCCCTGTATAACTCCAGTTGGTTTTAAAGCAGAAAAAAAATCGTTGCGCGAGCGTCTTGGCTTGGTACTAACAGATGGTAGTATCAGAAACGATTTTAATACAATGTTTTTCGAAAACGACATTAACAATCCAATTCAGTTTAATCCTGCGGATTCTTATCACCAGGCGCTGGAATGTGTGCGACGAGCACCATCGGCAGTTAATAAACAACCTTGGCGAATTATAAAAACAGATAATCGTTATCATTTTTACATTATGCGCGACAAAATGGTTGGAACAACAAAAGCCACAGATTTACAAAAAGTGGATCTCGGGATTGCACTTGCTCATTTTAAAATGGCTTTGGAAGAGTTATCATTAGATGGCAAATGGCATATTGTAAATCCTCAGATTAGCGATATGGAGTATGTGATAAGTTGGATTAGTCAGTAATATTCTATAGCTGAGCCAATTCTTCCGCATAATCATATTGCAAATCCTCATGCAGACTTTTAACCGATTTTACAATTAGCTCGACTTGTCTGTCGTAGATATTTTGCAAAGTGGTATTTCGTGATAATGAAGGATAAAAGGCTTTTAGTTTTCGGCAAAAATAAATCAACAGTTCAACTTCGGTTTCTTTCTTTTTAGAGTATTTGATATGCTTTTTAATGTCGCGCAAAATCTTACGGACTCCCTTTTTTATGAAATATGGTGTGCTTTTGTTAATCTTACTAAACTGTTCGTCAATTTCAGATTTAATTTCTTTAACATACGAAAACTCATCAGCAGCTTCGAACAACAAATATGTAAGCAATTCCTTATTCTCTTTTTTATATCGAGTAAGTGAAAGACAAAGTTCAACTAGCTCTTCCTTACTGCGAATTTTCAATTCCTGTTTAAGTTGACTTAATGATGCTGGTTTCATATTTACAAAAGTAAGAAGAGAATCAGTAAATTCAAAAAAAATAAAACTACACGTAACTATTTAGGTATTATGGTAAAACTAGAATTATTTTTCGTAATCGGAAAAATTGCATAATCGCTCTTGCTTATTAGGATTCCACTTTTTTTAAAAATGCAGAATCTAAAGTTTCATGCAATTTACTGATTACTGATTACCGATTACATAATTATTCCAGAGACCTAAATAATTACTACTAAACTATTAATGAAAGTTTATTTGTGTGGCCAAAAAACCTTTATCTTTGCACCCAATTAATCAAAAAAAATATGGCAAAGATTTCAATTGACCCAATTGGCAAATTACTAGGACTAAGATATAAAGCGCATCCATGGCATGGAATAGAAATAGGCAGCGATTATCCGAACGAACTTACTTGCTTTGTCGAGATGGTTCCGACCGACACTGTAAAATACGAAATTGACAAAGTTACAGGATACCTCACAATAGACCGACCTCAAAAATATTCGAGTATTCTGCCTGCACTTTATGGTTTTATACCACAAACATATTGTGGCAAAAGAGTTGGAGAAGCTAGTTCAAAAGCAACTGGCAACCCCGATATTATTGGTGATGGTGATCCTCTGGATGTTTGCATACTTACCGAAAAAGATGTAGCTCATGGCGACGTTTTAGCACGTGCAATTCCAATCGGTGGTTTTAGAATGACAGATGGAAATCAGGCTGACGATAAAATTATTGCTGTTTTAAAAAATGATGCAGTTTATTCTCATTACAACGACATTTCGGAAATTCCTGATGCAGTTTTAAACCGACTTAAACATTATTTCCTCACTTACAAAGAAATGCCTGGTTCTGTCGTTAAACGTTGTGAGATTTCACAGATTTACAATCGCGAAGAAGCTCACGCTCTAATCAATATGGCAGTTGATGATTATCGGGAGTATATTGAGAAGGTGATGTTTGAGTAAGAGCAATTTGCAAGGCAAATTGCAAGCTCCAAATTACAAATTACAAATCAATGTCGTTTAGTTAAGCATTTTATTAAAAAATCAATCTTTTTCTTAAAATTTTTTATTCAAACTTTCTTGCTTGATCTACCGAACGGAGTGAGCTCGTGAACACCACTGAAAA
>JAQVGK010000034.1 GCA_028696755.1 Bacteroidales bacterium
TAATTTATCAACACTGGTATGATTATGCAATTAATGTAACGATTTGGGACATACTTGGTGTTTTGATAATTGTTGGTGTTGTTTTTCTCTGGGCAAAGCAAAAAGCAAGTGGTAAAGACAAAGAGGCTTTTTATAAATATTTGCCTAATGCTATATTAATTAAAGTTTTGGCTGCAATTGCTTTTGCAGTAATTACAATGATGTTTTATCCAGGAGATACTTTTGAATATTTTAAATATGTAAATAGATTAAATACAATGCTGTTTACAAATAGTGGGCATTACTTTGATATACTATTAGATGGTAATATTGAGGAGTATTGGTCGTATTTTACTAATGAAACAGGTTTTCCTGCAAGATATATGTGGCGTGACCCAAATGCGATATTTGTGCCAAGAATCTACGCCCCATTGATGATTTTTACTTACAAAAGTTTTATTTTAAGTACCATAATAGCTTCTTTAATTGGATTTAGTGGTTTGTGGAAATTATTTATTGTGTTTTGTAAGCTATATCCCAGGTTGGAGAAAAAGTTTGCCATTGCAATTTTGTATTTTCCTTCAATTTTGTTTTGGAGCAGTGGATTGTTAAAAGATACTTTAACGGTTGCTGCATTAGGCTGGATAGTTTATAGTTTTTATAATTTTGCAATTTTGTATAAATTCCGAATAAAGTATATCGTTGTAATTATTATTTGTTCGATAATAATAATAAATATTAAGTCTTATATTTTTGCTGCGCTATTGCCTGGTTTATTAGTATGGTTGTTTTTTAAACAATTATCATCAATAAAATCGGGAGTAATTAAATTTATCGTGGCACCTGTTTTAGGAGTTTTTATAATTGTAGGATTTGCATTACTAATGAGCAATTTGTCAGGGGAAATGGGAGCTTATGGCGATGTGGATAAGTCGCTTGAACAGGCAAAAATTATACAAGAGGATTTAAAAAGAGCTGAGCAATACGGAGAGAATTATTATGATATTGGGGAGTTTGAAGCAACGCCGACAGGGGTTTTAAGTAAGGCACCAATTGCAATAATTTCGGGCATATTTAGACCTTTTATTTGGGAAGCTAGAAACCCTTTTGTGCTACTTGCAGCACTAGAGAGTTTGTTAATGCTGGGAATGATAATTTTTACATTTTTTAAAACAGGAATAATAAAAAGTTTTAGAAATGTTTTACAAGATCCAATGCTAATTTTTGCATTTAGTTTTACAATAATTTTTGCTTTTGGTGTGGGACTGGCAACTGCAAACTTTGGAGCTTTGGTGAGGTATAAGATACCTATGGTGCCGTTTTTTGTGGCGGGACTTTTTATTTTGATGGAAAAGGGGAAGAAGAAAGTTGAAGAAGTTTCGGGTTAATTTTGTTTCGGGTTACTCGCTAGCGCTCGAGTTGCGGGTTGAAAAATGTTTCGGGTTTCGGGTTAATTTTGTTTCGGGTTACTCGCTAGCGCGAGGGTTATGAGTTGCGGGTTGAAAAAGGTTTCGGGTTAATTTTGTTCCGGGTTACTCGCTAGCGCTCGAGTTGCGGGTTGAAAGGGTTTCGGGTTTCGGGTTAATTTTGTTTCGAGTTATTTTAGTTTCGGGTTGAAAAAGGTTTCGAGTTAAAGAAGTTTCGGGTTTAGGGTTATTGGAACTTGCGGCCTTTGATGTCGCTGGTTTTTATGTATTTCATAAAGTTGCCGATTTTGTTTCCGAGAGTTTCTGTGCGTTCTAATAGTTCGTTGAATTCTGCTTCTTTTATATAATTGTAATCGAATGCGCGATATGATTGTGATCGAACTTCTCCATTTGATCCTTTTGCGATGCTGAGGAATTGTGAGAATTCTCTATTGCCATCTCTTTCAAAGCCTTCGGCGATGTTGTCCATTACAGAGCCAGATGAGGCGCGGATTTGGTCTCGGAATTTAAAATCGTTGCAAAATGGAGGATTATCTGTGATTTTTTTTACCAACTTACAAAGTTCGCGGGCGAGTTGCCATATTTCGAGTTCTTCGAAGGTGTTGATTGTCATAAAATTTGTTTCGAGTTTGAAAAAGTTTCGGGTTATTTTGGTTTCGGGTTGAACAGGATTGCGGGTTACTCGCTAGCGCTCGGGTTACGAGTTTCGAGTTATTTTTGTTTCGGGTTACGAGTTAATTTTGTTTCGAGTTGCGAGTTTACTCGCTATCGCTCGGGTTTCGGGTTAAAAAAGTTTCGGGTTAATTTAATTTCGGGTTAGTTTTGTTACGCGCTTTGGGTTATGCGAGGAATTTACGGTACCAAGAGTAAAATTTTAAAATTAGATTTTTTTGGTTTGGGAAATCTTTATAGGTTTTTGGTTCTTGATTAAGGTATGAGTCGAATTGTTCTCTTGAAATCGCATATTTCTTTGCTATATAAGTTTTATCCGCCTCAATGTTTTCTGGATTATAAGGCAATTCTTTAAGCTTTTCGATAGCATAATCGCGAGTGACTTGCCCACTAACAATTTGTGAAGCTAATGTTGCTCGCCTATAATCCATATTGTATTTAACTGGCATGGCATAAGATTGCCAGAATCCGGTAATTTTTGATTCGTGATGCTTGCCACCGTAGTCTTGCCAGTCGAATTCTTTCTTTAAAAATTCACGTGCCTCATCTTTATTGTACTCGGCATAATTGAGAGGATACAAATACTTTATTCTTTTAGCAAATTTGTAGTATATCTCACTCCATAATCCCACATAAGGAACTTTTTTAATCTTTACTGATCCGTATTTTTTTACAATATGTCTGTAAAGTTTTGCATCTTTCAAAACATGATAACCCCAAGTTAAAGGCAATATTCCTTCGCCAGAATAATTTCCACCAGAGATAATAAATGGAATTTTATGTTTTACTGCCGTGCGATACAAACTGCCAGGGATTGCTAAATCTGTTGGCATTTCTAAATCTACAATTGAAGATTTTAAGAATGCGAGTTGAATTTCTCTAAACTCTGTCCAGTCTAAAACATACGAAACATAATCAACTCCAAGTTTATTTACCAGTTTTTTTACATTAGCAACAGCAATTTCAGAATTCCAACCATTATCCATGTGCATAACCAGAGGCCTTAAACCCCACTTAACACACAAATAAACGGTGTAACAGCTGTCAACACCACCGCTTATGCCAAGCAAACAATCATATTTACGATTTTTGCCCTTGGTTTTCACAAGATTAATTAATGATTCCAGTTGCTTTTCGTTGTCAGAGGTAAAGCGAGGTTGTTGTAAAACTTTTTCGAAGTCCTTGCAGTGGTTACATCTTCCAGTTTCGTCAAATACTATATCCTCGTCACTTGTGTCCATCACACAATAGCTACAAATCTGATATGGTCTTTCTATTTTATGCATAAAATTTTGTTTCGGGTTACTCGCTTTGCTCGGGTTACGAGTTATTTTTGTTTCGGGTTTCGAGTTAGATTCGTTTCGAGTTTTGGGTTTCGGGTTTCGGGTTTCGAGTTTCGGGTTTCGAGTTTCGGGTTATAGTTTATCGATAAATGCTTTGTTTTGTATTTTGGTCAGGATAATTGATTAAGACTCCGCGATGGATGCCTTGGTAAACAAATAAGCTCCCGGCAGCCAATCCAGTAGCATTTGCTTTTTGGAACGCATCTCTCAAATGGGCTGAATTTCCAGCTCCGCCTAGAGCAACAACCGGGATAGTTACAGCATCTGTAACCGATTTTATCAGGTCAAGATCGTATCCGCTCATTTGCCCGTCCCTCTCTATTGATTGCAGAATAAGTTCCCCGGCTCCCTTTTCCTCCATAAGTTTTGCAAATTCAACAGGAGAAAAGCTAGCGTCCTTAGTTCCATTATTAGTCCAGATTCGCTGTGCCCCGAAAAGTTTCTTCTTAACATCAATACAAACAACAATTGTTGATGAACCAAAATGCTCAACCGCTTGTCGAATAAAATCTGGATTCTCAACAGCATAAGTACCAATTACAACTTTTTCGGCTCCAGAGTTAATAACATTTCTAATGTCATCCACACTTCTAATTCCACCTCCTGCAGCAAAAGGCATATTTGCCTCTTCACCAGCTTCGCGTATAAGTTCGAGAGATATTAATCTTTTTTCTTTTGTTGCGTCAATATCTAAAAATACCAATTCGTCGGCGTTGGAGTCGTTAAAAATTCTAACCGCATTAATAGGATCTCCGATGTAACGGTGTTTTTTGAATCCAATGGATTTAACTAGTCCGAGATTGCGGAGTAGAAGGACTGGGATTATGCGGGGACGGAACATGGATTTCGGGTTATTTTAGTTTCGGGTTTCGGGTTAATTTAGTTTCGGGTTGAAAAAGGTTTCGGGTTTTGGGTTAGTTTAGTTTCGGGTTGCTCGCTATCGCGAGGGTTACGGGTTGCTCGCTATCGCGATGGTTACGGGTTTGCGAGTTGTTTTTGTTACGGGTTAATTTAGTTTCGAGTTTCGGGTTACGAGTTTCGGGTTATTGGAACTTGCGGCCTTTGATGTCGGATGTTTTTATGTATTTCATAAAGTTGCCGATTTTGTTGCCGAGGGTTTCTGTGCGTTCTAATAATTCTTTGAGTTCTGCTTCTTTTATGTAATTGTAATCGAATGCGCGATATGATTGTGATCGAACTTCTCCGTTTGAGCCTTTTGCGATGCTTAGGAATTGTGAGAATTCTCTGTTGCCGTCTCTTTCAAAGCCTTCGGCAATATTGTCCATTACGGAACCTGAAGATGCTCTGATTTGATCACGAAATTTATAATCGTTAATAAATGGAGTATTATCAGTAATTTTCTTTGCCAACTTACAGAGTTCGCGGGCGAGTTGCCAGATTTCTAGTTCTTCGAAGGTGTTTATTGTCATAAGGGAAAAGTTTCGGGTTGCTCGCTTGCGCGAGGGTTACGGGTTAATTTAGTTACGGGTTTCGGGTTATTTTGGTTTCGGGTTACGGGTTAACTTAGTTACGGGTTATTTTTGTTTCGGGTTTCGGGTTGGCAGTTTGTTGGTTTTCAAATCGCCAAAAAGTTCTTAAGCAACCGCTCGCCACTATCATGGCTTTTCTCGGGGTGATACTGAACGCCGAAGATGTTATCTTTTTGCACTGCGGAGCAAAACTTATAATCATATTCTGTTTCGGTTAAAACATCATTTGTATTGTTTGCAGTGTAATGGTATGAATGGACAAAGTAAAATTCGTCATTTTCCGTGATTCCGCGCATTAAAGGACTGTCCTTCATAACTTGTACATTATTCCAGCCCATGTGCGGATTGCGGAATATCTTGTTGTCGTGTTTAAACTTAACAACATCTGCATCGAACCATCCCAAACCATTACAATCGCCTTCTTCGCTGTGCTTTGCCATAATTTGCATACCAAGACAAATTCCAAGAATTGGCTTCTTTTGTACTAATACAAGTTCGTTAAGAGTCTCAGTTATACCTAATGTTTTAAGATTTTGCATTGCTTTAGCGAAATGACCTACTCCAGGAAGAATAATTTTATCAGCTTTTAAAATTGTTGATAGATCCGAACTTACAATTACATCTGCATCAAGTGTTTTTAATTTTCTGTACACAGAATGTAGGTTGCCCATGCCGTAGTCAATTATTGAAATCTTTTTGTTCATCAATAGTTTTTTTTATAAAGTCTGCCAACTTCTTTGTTTGATTACGACGAGAGTATGCTTCGATTCCTTTTGAGTTGCAGGAAATTTTCTTAAATTCATTGAACTCACTGGTTGTTTTTAATAAAACTTCGTGTAAATGAGATTCGTTTTTAACAATAATACCAGAATTTGTTTCTAAGATTAATTCCTCTTGTAATTTTTTACTATGTTGAGAAAATTCCGAAATACAAAAGTGCTTTTTCTTTAATTCCAATGCCGCATCGTCTTCTGTAAAGCAAAACAAGATTTTTCTTCTTATAGCTAAATAATCAAAAATCTTCGTGCCTAAAATGGAATAGTCATTAAACAATAATAAGACATTTGCCTTTGAAAGTTCTTTTAATAAAACATTGTTTGGTTGTTTCGAATAAAAGTTTACCGTAAGTGAATTGCTAATATTGATTTTCACAAAATCCTCAATCTGTTTTTGAATGTTAACACCATAAATATTAAATCTGACTGATATTTTATTTTGTACTGCAAAATCATTTAAACAAAAAAGGGTTCTTTCCCACGGATGCCAATCGTATATTGTTCCTGCAAAAGCAACACTAAGGATTTCGTTCCCTTGTGAAATGTTTTGTACAGCACTAATGTTTTCCTCATCGAAACCGTTGGGACATATAAGGTTTGTTCTAGTTTTAACATTTTGACGAATCTGACTTAAAAAAAAATCAGAAACTGTAGAAACCCCTGATGCATTGGCGAGGAATTGTCTTTCTAATCGTTTATCTTTAAATATTCTGACAGGAATATTTCCTCTACTTTTATCCTGAGTCCAGGGATCTCTATAATCTGCAATCCATGGAATATTATACTTTGAACTAAGTTTTGCTGCATATTTGAAAAGAACAAACGGTTCGCCGGTAGCAATAATAATGTCAACCTTTTGCTTTTTTATGTAGTTTTTCGCCCCTCTGTATATTCCAGCTTTTGGCCCAACAAAAAACAGAAACTGCATAAATTCGTAATATGCAGTGACCAATTTTCTTAAAAATCTAAATTTATGATCTCCATATTTAAGTAATAAACGATTCGAAAAATTGGGCTTATATGGTGTTCTGATTATTGTGCCATATTCAGTTTCTTCAATTATAGTTTCGTTCGAATCACTAGGTGCAATATAATCGAGATGATTTCCATATTTGTTCCTCCATTGTCGGGTAACGACTATAGGATAAATCCCAAACTCTTTAAAGTACTTATACCAGCTATATGGGCGTAATCCACCAACGGAAACATAAGGAGGGAAGTCGTAGGCGAGGATTAGGACTTTTTTCATGGAAAAGTTACGGGTTGAAAATGGTTTCGAGTTTCGGGTTAAAAAGGTTTCGGGTTTCGGGTTGAAAATGGTTTCGGGTTAGGAAACGGTTTCGGGTTATTTTTGTTTCGAGTTTCGGGTTACTATAGTTTCGGGTTTCTTTTGTTTCGTGTTTCGAGTTATAGCGTTAATAATTCGTTTGCGAATTGGGTGTAATTTTTTGTTGCTTCAAAGTTTTCTTGCCAGAAATTGTGAGCGTTTTGGCGATATTGTATTTGATTATCGGGAGTACTTTTTAAATAGTTTTCGATAATTTTTGCTACTTCATTTACGTCAAAGTCTTTTGGAATTAAAAATCCATTTTTATTGTTTACGGCCTCAGATGTTCCTCCAACATTTGTTGCTAAAACTGGAATGCCTGCCGAAAGGGATTCCATAATGCTGACAGGGATTCCTTCGGATTCGCTGAGATTGATAAACAAGTCAACGTAATTTGATGCGTAAAAATCTAATATTTCGTTGTTCGGCACAATTCCCCGAAATTCAAAATTTATATTTTTCAATTTTTCAGAAGCGTATGCAGTAATTGTACCTCTTAATATTCCGTCTCCAAAATGTATCCATTTTAAGTTTTCAATATTTAGAGTTGATAAAACATCTATTATTTTTTCAACTCTTTTTACACTAATTATTGTTGAGCACGAACAAAATAAAATTTGGGCATTACTTTTTTCGATTTTCGGGTTTCTAATATTTATTTTTCCTAGTTTTGAAATAGAAATTTTATCAGCGAGGTTAGTACCTAACAATTTGTTAAAATACTTAACTCCATCATGAGAAATACTAATTGTTTGTGTAAGATTGTTGAGAATAAAGTTCTTATAAGGCAAATAAGGAAATTCATTAGCATAAAAATAGATATCCCAGCGGTGTGCACGTGCAATAGTTCTTATTTGACTATTTCTTTTACTCATTCGAGCCAAGGACAATGCTTTGTAATCATGCCAATAAGAATAAAATATGGTATTGTTTAAATCAATATTTTGATTTGAAATTAGTTTTTTAAGTTCAGAAATAATTTGGTTTGATCGGACAATGTCCATAAACATTATTTTGAATAGGATTGGTTTTGGAGCAATTTTAAATTTGAAGATTGCACGAAAAAGTTCGGAAATAAATAATGCGGTGAAAATTTCTGGTAAAGCTTTAAACTTGTCTTTTGTTGTGATTTGTGTTTTGTATTTTGTGATTTGAAGATTATTTGGAATAAAGCGATTAAGCTCCTGCTCATCTTGTTCTTTAATTAGAACATGAATTTTATCGAAATGAGGGTGAATTATTTTGATTTCGTCGTCAAGGAAGAATTCGCCGGCGGTAAGAGGATATGAATCACAGAGGAGGACGAGGGTTTTCATTGGAAAAGTTTCGAGTTGGAAAAGTTTCGGGTTTCGGGTTAATTTAGTTTCGGGTTGCTCGCTGTCGCGAGGGTTGCGAGTTACGAGTTATTTTGGTTTCGGGTTTAGGGTTCAGTAGAGTGTTAAGAGTCTTACAAAGTAATTACTTTTTTTCATCAATTGCATTCTGATACAATACCAGCAATTTTTCGACATACGGTTTAATGTCATATTGCTTTGCAAATTCCTGCGCGTATTCAGACATTTCACGATATTTTTGTTTGTCGTTCCAGAGATCAATAATTGTTTGAGTAAAAAGTTCGGCGTTTTGTTCGTAAATCATATAACCGTTTTTGCCATGTTCAATAAGGTCGCGATTGCCTTTGCCATCGAGAGTGATAACTGGGAGACCGGATGCCATTGCCTCTATAAAAACGAGCCCAAAAGACTCTGTCAAAGAAGAATGAACATAAATGTGTTGTGCTTTTAACTCTTCTTCAATGTTTTCGATTAAGCCTGGCATTTTCAAAAAACTTTCAACTTGTAGCGACTTTGCTTTTTCAATGATTTTTTGACCGTTATTCCGCCAATCGCCAGCTAAAGTTAGGTTAGCATCTATTTCATTTTTTCTAAGAATATTTAAAACATCTATTAAAAAAATCTGATTTTTATAATCGGACATGTGGCCGACCATAATAAGATTAAGTCCTTTATTTATATCTCTTGTCCCATTATAATAAAACTTGTTATAATCTATTGCATTGGGTAGATAGTGAACGTTTTTTTGAAGTTTTTTATTAAGATTTTTGCTGTAATAATCACTTGTGTCTTTAGAAATACTGATAAATTGATTATTACATTCAATATATTTTCTTTCGATGCGTTTTTTTTCAAAATACTTAGTAAGAAGGCTTTTATTAAATAAAGTTTTAAAACCTAAAGAATTAAACTCTGGCATATTGTTATGGCAATGGGTAAAATATGCAATATTGGGTAAGATTCTCTCACGACTTACCAACTCTGATTTGTAAACATGAGAATGAATAATGTCTGGTCTAAATTCATTAACAAGTTCCAAAAAGTTAGAAATATTAACTATATTATGCTTCGTCAAAGATAAATGAACACTGTCGTTAATAAAATGCACCTTTAGTTTCTTTGTGAGATTAGGATATTCATTAACAGAATCGAGAGCAACAATTTGAACTATGTGCATTTTATTAGTTAACTCAATAGCAATGTCGAGACAAAGTCTTTCTGCCCCTCCCTTATACAGGCCTTGCAATACAAAAAGAATTTTCACTAATTATTTCTTTTGAATTAAAATACAGGTCACTTTAAATTTTCTAAACATATTTGGCAAATAAGACACGGTATGCCACCACATTTTAGGTTTATAAAACGGCAAAAATGACCTTAAAAAAATGATTAAAGCTAGTCTAAGGTCTGATTTAAGTTTGTCAAAGTAAGTTTTATCGTCCAAAACAATTTCACTGCTAATTATCTTTGTCCCTGGAAAAAGTTTATGTAATTGTCCAACATTAGGTCTAAACATCGTGTCAATCGGATCGTAATGGTACGGGTATAAATACGGCACCGAAACTATAATATATGTATTTTTATTTGCAATACCCAGTATACTTGCAGTAATTTTCTCTGGGTTAATTATATGTTCTAGCAGATTGTTACACAATATCAAACCTGGGTTAACTAGTTTAAGTCCTTCAACGAAATTAGGATCCGATAAATCACCACTAATATCAATTCCTTCACCTGCTTGGATGTCGGTATGTATTACCTTTCCCTGTTCATATAGGGGCTTGAATAATAATTCTTCAACACTTGGCTTTTTTGATAACCTTCCTTGTAAAGTTGCACTCCCAATGTTAAGGATTGGAAATACAGCACGACTATCTAATTCTTCTATTTTTTTTCTTACCCAAAGAGCTTCGGACGTAAACATACTTTAAAATTTATATTGATTTGGGATATTTCTAATAAGCAGATTAAATAAACAAAAAATTCTATGTTTCAACTGTAAATTCGAAGGGTTATGCCAAATAGAACGGAATATGTTCGAAAAGGCTTTTGCAAATTTTCTATTAAACATAAAATGCTTAGCAGAATTAAAATACGAATCAGCAAGCAATTTGCGTTTTAATCTTTCATCTATTTTGTGCCCGGGATGATTTTTTTTAAAGCAATATCTTAAAGTTTTACGTTGCTGTTTTGGACTGTTGTTGTTTTTTAAGTTTACTGAGCGATCGTCATGCTCAGAAGCAATTATTGTTGATTGGTGCGGGATATACAAAATATAATTATTTTCTGATATTCGCAACCAACATTCAAAATCTTCACCAATCGAAATATTGGGAGTAAATAGATTTTTCATGATTATTTCTGCTGTGATACAAACTTGTGGTACACCAATAACAACAGATGCCAGTGTATCTGCTTTATTGGATAAACTCTCTGTAAATGTGCAATAATGATCCTGTACAATTGTTTGCAACAACCCATTATTGTTAAAGCTTATATCTGTAAAAAAAAGTGCGTTTTTTATTTTGGAATTATTTATTGCGATGTATAGCTTTTCTAATCTTGTTTCATTAAAGTAATCATCACTATCCAAAAAGCAAATATAGTCTCCTTTTGCATTGTTTATTCCATTATTTCTTGCAGCAGAACGTTCGGCATTTTCCTGATAAATATATCGAAAACGATTGTCTTTCTTAATCCATTGCTGCAAAAGTTCTTTTGTGTTGTCAGTCGAGCCATCATCAACAACTATACATTCCCAGTCATTGAATGTTTGGACATGAACAGACTCTAATGCTTTTGAGAGCATGTGAGCACGGTTGTATGTGGGGATTATTATTGAGAAAAATGGCATAATTTATAAAATTGAGTCAGTTAAAAAAGTAGTTGAATGCTGTTTCTCAATATTTAACCTTTGTAAAACACTATCCCAGTTTGTTTTAATTCTCCAATTAAATAGCGCGTTATCTTTTTGGGCAATAGCTTTATGGCCTAATTCTAATTTTGATAAAAGGCTTAATATTCTTTCATCTTTAGGCTGATTACTTAGAAAACTTAAAAACTCTTTTTGAAAAATCAGGGAAAAAGCAGTGCCATGAAAGGAATTAGTTATTACGAATTCGGCATGTTTAAATAAGCCTAAAAACTCTTCCGGAGAACAAGTCTCATGAATATTTTTTTTAGATATCCATTTGTCATTTAGAAAAGTAATTATATGAATCTCAGCTTTTACTTCTTTAGCAATTTGTTCTGCAACAATTCTGATGTCTGAATTACTATCACTGAGTAAATATATTAAAACATATTTACCTTCAATTTTTGGTTGCTTTGCAATTTTATTAAATATATCAGGATTTGCTAATAGGGTAGGGTCCAATGTTGTCGAAATTGGTTTATATGTCAGTGGTTGCAATAGATTTTTAAATGACATTTCTCTAACACTAATTGCATGCATTTTATTAAGATTGCTTTCAATATAAGTGAAATCTTCTTTTTCTAAAACTCTAACAGCCCCACTTGCTGCATAAGAAATGATTTTTGCATCTTTATTCGTTGTAAAATCACCCCATAACACATTATCATAATACCCTAAGATACCTTTATTCCAAATTTGATCACTACCTAAAATGAAAACATCATAATCAAAGTTTTCTTGGAATTCTTGATAAGTATTTGGAGACAAATCTAAATGTTTACCAATAAACTTTCTTATTTTGTGTTGTCTTTTATATGTTTTGGGAAATTGAAACAAAAGAAATATCGCAGTTTTTACTTTTAACACAAAAGAATTCGCTTTTACAGCACGATACAAATAGCGTCTGTACTTTTTGTCATTATCAATTGATGGGATGTAATTAATTACTTCAACCTCAGCATTGCCACAGAGTTCTTTAAGTGTTTCTTTTAAAGCATAAGCTTGTAAAATCGCACCATAATTGTGTTTTTGCACAAGCTTAAAGTGTGCCTGATGGTATGTTAATATTCCAATCTTCATCTTTCGTTGATTATTGTTTCTGCAGTAATTCTTTCAGAAAGTGCAATTTTGAATTTATCCGGTACTCCCCCTATTGCAATTATACAAGATATATTTTCATTTTCTTTTATATTCAACTCTGCACGAAAAGCAGCTTCTTGCTCTAGCGTAAAATAAGAATTCAAAATACATGCTCCGATATTATAATAATGCAATGCATAAAGCAAATTCATCGCAAACATACCTGTATCAAACAAACCAGCATTCCTATCGGTATAATCTTTCCAAAATGATAGACCATAGGTAATAACTAAAAATGAATCTGCCATGTGCCCAAAGCCTGTGCTACCTACATGAATATTTAATAGTGATTCTTTTAGTTTTGTTTCTTTAATGATATATACTTTCTGACTTTGACGGTTACAAGCAGAAGGGGATGTGTTAGCTAAATCAATTGCTTTTATAATAGAATTATGGTCAATTATACCAACAAATTCTCTTAAAGAATGACGAGATTTAGCAAAGGTTTTAAAATCGCTTTGGGCATGTCGAAAATACTCATCTTTCCTAAACTCTAATTGTTGAGAAGCTCCTATTGTGGGAAACTTATCCAAAAAAGCTATCAATGTTTTGTCGAAAAACTCTGGGAAAATGTAATTCTTTTCATTGTG
>JAQVGK010000521.1 GCA_028696755.1 Bacteroidales bacterium
CGAAAATTGATAAAGCTCACTAGAAATTTCATTATCCCCCATTACATAAAACAAGCCAAGACGAAGAATTTGTGTTGCTTGATATTCTTTTTGAAGAAGTGCAATATAAGAACCTGGTTGATCTTAAAATTCAGTCTTCATTTGTACCGGAAAAAGAATCTCCATTAACCGTTAAATCGGCATGTTTAGAAGATATAACCGGCGATAAGTTAACAGCATTTGCCCCAACCACTACCGGTATCCCATATTTTAAGGGCAAGGATAGCATGGGCATGGAGATCATTAAACAGCTATATGACATTGGCAATCTGTTTGACAATGTGACCGACATAGAAACAATTAAGACCACATTCAAAAAATTTGCTAATACAGAACTTGAGTATAGGGACCTGAATACCCTTACTGATAAAGACGTTCTGGAAGATATCTATCAAACCTCATTATGCATGGTAACCAGGGGTGCAGACGGAAAAGGTAATTTTGACCAATTACTACTAGGTATCCAGCGTGTTTCGAGATTTATTCTCTCCGAAAGTTATCACATAGAAAGGGCCATTACCCATGCTTCAAAAGCTGCTTATGTTGCAATATTAATAAGACATGATTACAAAACTATTGAAAAGTATAGTGACCCATTGCAAATGAAAGATTGGCTTATTGCCCAACCAATAAATACAAAGCTAAACCGTTTGAAAAAGTCCAATCCGGAAGCCTTTTTTTACTGGTATAAAATTTATGAATTAGAAACAAATTAGGGTGTATGGGATATTCAACAGTACATTACGCCGGTAACTAGACAAAAAACCGAAAAAGGATTTGCAGCACCCGCAGAGCCCGTCGAAGTGACCTTGATCGTACTTCTATGAACCGGTGGGTTTAGTGTTTTAAATTAAAATATAACCCTACGGATAGAGATATTGTAAATTGCAGTCGCAAATTTCACGATCAAAAAATGCATGCTTTGAAATTTTAGCACTAACTTACCCACTATTGGATCGCTATGAGCAATTTGATTTTTGAACCCATTAATTAGTGGTCATGGCAACAAGACCTTTACTTATTCTGGTTGTAGTGATTGTTACTCTAAACTATTCATGCCTCAACAGGCAATTTGTTGATGGAAGAGCGGAACTAATTTCCATCGCAGATACAGCGCTGAACGACTCATCGGTTTTTCTTGGATATATCCATCAAATAGATTGGGAAGAGCCATATCCTTCGGACTATTTTAAGATATGGGTAGAAAACACACCATTTGAAACAACAGCTAGCCCTAATGGATCCTATTTCCTGAAAGTCGTTCCGGGAAAATATACATTAAAAGGCCAAACTGCCTCGGGAAGCTGGGATAGACTAATTGAAGAGGTAAAGGATATTGAAGTTGCTAAAAACAAAAAGTATAGAATTGATTTTTACATTGGATATACCATTGAGTAATGAATAAAAAGCGCAAAAAATAGTAATGGGTTCGCTATTGGGAGTTTATTCTAAAAAAATCGTTAAGCCTTTAAAACATAACACCAAGTATATAATACCGTGATCTGTGATGTTAAACCAAACGCTCAAATTTATATAACAGAATAAAATGTATTTTTAAAAATACAGTTATTGAATTAAACCCAAAAACATTAGAATTATGAAAAGGAAAACTTTAAGTGCTTTACTAGTTTTGGTCATTTTTTTATCCTCAACCTCCATGAAACCTGTAGATGAAAAAAACTATATTAAGTTTAATGGTAATTTACTTGTCTCAAAATATGAGCTTACCAACGAAGAGTACAATGCTTTTCTGAGAGAATTAAAACTAACCAATCAAGCTGATATAATCAATAAATGTACTCCCGACTCTGCCCTATGGGCAACAATGACAAGTTATAGCTATGGCAAACCATTTACGAGCCACTATCACTTTCATCCAATGTATATGAACTTTCCAGTTGTGAATATCTCAAAGGATGCAATTAATTTATACTGCTCTTGGTTAACAGAAAAATACAACAGTAACGCAAAGAGGAAATTTAAAAAAGTGAAAGTGAGACTTCCAAGTGAAAAAGAGTGGAAAATGTTTTCGTCCCCATTGCCAGGTCACAATTTGCCTTGGTTTGGCACATTTCCTTACGTTTTAAACTCAAAGAAAAAAGAAAGTATATGTTTCCTTGCAAATCTGAAAATGAAAGACTTTACCACTGTCGACTATAATTATGTTTGGGATGGAGGTTTTATATCATTGCCTGTAGGAAAGTACCCGGCAAATCGGATAGGGCTGTATGACATTATTGGAAATGTTGCAGAATACACAAATGATGGCAAGGTAAAAGGAGGAAGTTGGGCTAATACTCTTGAAGAAAGCACCATTGAAAAGGTGCAGGATTTTAACATACCTGACCCTAGAGTTGGCTTTAGACTAGTTATTGAAATAATTGAAGAATAAAAAAATCATAATGATTGTCCGCTATGACCCCTAAATCCTTAGTGTCAATGCGAACTACGAAGTGCTCGACAAAGTCAAATCCTCGTACTTTGAGGATTGAAGCAACTTAGCGAAGCGATTTCACCGAAGTTAATCTCTATTAATTTGTATAACAAAAGATTGCTTCTCCCGAAAAAGAACGTCGGGATCGCAATGACGTTATCCCCCGCTGCCGCACGCGTCCTCTCGTGTGGCTTTGCGGCAGCAAAACATTACCTAACCCCAATAGCACTTAGGGCTACTTGGCTAAACTAACCAATTCCTTTGCTTGGTTACCACGCGTGAGAACACGCGCGGCAGAAGGTGTTCATTGTAAAAAATACCGTAAGCTTCTTCTTCAAGATAAAAAATCACTGCTGTCCGATTAATTTTTTGATAAACATCAGTAATCCCTATCAATTGTTGTGTCCCTCCGGGACACTGACTTGTGGGGTCTAAATTTCTTCTACCGGTATTCTGTGCCTGCTTGCAGCAGGCAAGCCTAACGACACAGTCCCGTAGGGACTAAATATCGGGAGAACAAAAAGTAGCGATTTTTTTA
>JAQVGK010000522.1 GCA_028696755.1 Bacteroidales bacterium
CAAAACAGGTGAAACTATGCCCGGAGTTGCAATTGTTGTTAGTGGAACAAGTATTGGAACCACAACCGATCTCGATGGTAAGTTCAATCTGAAAATTGAGCCAGGTACTTACAAACTCGAAGTTTCGTTTATCTCGTACGAGACTATTTTATTAGAAAACACAGTTGTTACAGCTGGAACACCAACTGTTTTACCAGATATAATGATGAACGAAGAAGGCTTTATGCTTTCGGAAGTAACAGTTGCAGCCAAAGAAGTAAGAAACACCGAAAACTCGCTTGTTGCCATGAAACGAAATTCGGTTAACGTTATCGACGGAATTTCAGCTGCTGGTTTTAAAAAGATGGGCGATTCCGACGCAGCGTCTTCAATGAAAAGGGTATCTGGAGTATCTGTTACAGGTGAAAAGTACATATTTGTTCGTGGACTCGGCGACCGCTACATAAAAACAATTTTAAACGGAACCGAAATTCCAGGGCTTGATCCCGACCGCAACACAATCCAAATGGATATTTTTCCAACAAACATTATCGACAATATAATAGTAAATAAAACTTTCTCTGCCGAACTGCCTGCCGACTTTACCGGAGGAATTGTTAATATTGAAACAAAAGATTTTCCCGACGAAAAAACCGCAAACATATCTATCGGAACTGCTTATAATCCAGGTGCTCATTTTAACAATAATTATCTTAGCTACGAAGGTGGCAAATTAGATTTTCTGGGATTTGATGATGGCACACGTGCTATTCCAGCAATTACGAATATTCCACAGTTTGCCGAGGTAGTTGGAAGTCCTGATGGTGAAAAAGCACAAAGATACAAAGAGATTCTAAGCAGCTTTAATCCAAATATGGCTGCTCAAAAACAAAAAAGTTTGATGGATTTTGATCTTGGTGCTAACTATGGGAATCAAACCGTGCGAAACAAATACACAATCGGATATACCTTCTCTCTTTCTTACAAAAATACAACCGACTTTTTCGAAAATACCGAATATGGAAGATACGGCCTAACTGGAGATAAAAGTATTTACCAACTCGATCGTCGCGAGTACCAAACAGGTTCGTATGGGGTTAACAACGTGTTTCTTAGTGGTTTAGCAGGGATTGCATTTAAAACCCGTAGTTCTAAAATCAGATTTAATATTATGCATCTGCAAAACGGCGAATCTAAAGCTGGGATTTTTGATTACTACAAAACAAGCCTCGGAAGCAATTTTGATGGAATTATTCACACTCTAGATTACAGTCAGCGTGGTCTCACTAACATTATTTTTGATGGAAATCACAACTTCAAAGACGACCTTTGGAAACTAGAATGGAAACTTTCACCAACCTTATCAACTATCACCGAACCAGACATAAGATTTACAAGATATGAAGACAGAGAAGGCGTTTACAGCATAAGCACCGAATCAGGATTCCCAGAAAGAATATGGCGCGAACTCACCGAGTTTAATGTATCTGCGTTAGCAAACGTAACACACGAATACAGATTATTCGATCGTAAAGCAAAACTTAACTTCGGTGTAGCTGGCACATACAAACAGCGCGATTTTATTATTCGCAATTTTGCAATTAACATTCGTGATTTAGACCTCACAGGCGATCCAAACGAAATATTTGCAGAAGAAAATCTTTGGCCATATAATGGTGATGCTGGAAGCGGCACTACTTACGAAACTCCGTTTATTCCTGTTAACCCAAACCAATTTAGTGCTAATGTTAACTCCCAAGCAGTTTACGTATCAACAGAGATTAGCCCATTACCATCATTAAAAACAATTTTCGGAATCAGAACCGAGAAATATATGCAACGTTACACAGGTCGCGACCAGCTTGGCTATCACATTCTCGATAACGATATTGTTTTGGACGAAATTGGATTTTTCCCTACCATTAATATAATATATAGCCTAAACGAAAAACAGAATTTGAGAGTTGCAGCATCTAAAACCACTGCCCGTCCATCGTTTAAGGAATTATCTTATGCCGAGATTTTTGACCCAATAACAGGACGTACATTTATAGGTGGTTTATTCCGCGATGCAAACGATTTGGCTGGAATCGAATATTGGGATGGAAATCTAATCTGTACCGACATTTATAATTATGATTTTAGATGGGAATTGTTTATGAAAAATGGACAATTTGTATCTATCAGCGGATTCCGTAAAGATTTTATAAATCCTATCGAAATTGTTCAGTTTGCAACACAGATTGGTGCATTCCAACCACGTAATGTTGGTGATGGACGAGTTTATGGTGCAGAGGCCGAATTAAAGCAAAATCTTGGTTTTATAAACGATAAACTTAAAACCATCTCAATTACAGCAAACTACACTATTACAGATTCTAGAATAGAACTCAGCAAAACCGAATACGATTCACGCACCGGAAATGCACGTACTGGTCAAACAATTTCGCAATATCGCGACATGGCCGGACAAGCACCATCTATTGTTAATGCCGGACTATCATTTAAAGGAGAAAAAGCATTTTGGCAAAAACTTGAAGCTGGAGTATTCTATAACGTACAAGGCAGGACATTGCTTTATGCTGGTATTGCCGATCGTCCAGATATATACTCTGAACCTTTTCACAGTTTAAATTTCAATGCAAATTTCACCGCTGGAAACGCTAATAGATTGCAAATCGGATTTAAAATCGATAATATCCTAAACAGCAAACAAGAATCGGTTTATGTTTCGTATATGGCTGACGATCAGTATTTTAGCAGACTATCGGCAGGAAGAACTTTTAGCTTTAAGTTAAGTTATAAGCTTAATTAATCACTTAACATAAACTTAACACACACATAATTTTGCCTTAACTTCAAGTTCGATAAGTCGTCGTATTTTTGTTTCGTAATAATTATAAAAAATCAGTATCAACCGACAAAAAATAAAATTTAGTTCAATATAAATTGTAACTATCAGATATTCAGACGCTTACGGTATTTGTTTTATGATTTTTAAAAACCTACCCCTTGTCAAAACAGGGACAGC
>JAQVGK010000035.1 GCA_028696755.1 Bacteroidales bacterium
ATTAATGCTAAATTTAGCAGCCTGCCACCGATTACAGATTTTACCGATTATCCCGTTAAAATAGAAATTGCTTTGTGAATTTTATATAAATGCAATTTGCAATTTTAACATATTAAAAATCCTCGTTTACGGGACTCGCTAAAAGAAAAAGTGCAAAGCAATTTCTTCTTTTAACGAGGACCCACTGCCTGTCCCGATTTATCGGGTAGCCTTTGGCTCGGGACCGATTACAAACTTTTACCGATTACCGATTACAAAATTTTACCGATTACGGTTCCTGAGCGCAGCCGAAGGACCGATTACTCAACAGGCTAAGGCTAAGGCTAAGGCTAAGGAGGATTACTACAAATTTTAGCAGTCTACCACCGATTACAAATTTTTACTGATTACCGATTACAAACTTTTACTGTGGAGTATAAATTTCTGTTACCCTATCAGTATAAACACCATCCTTAGTAACGTTTAGCTCAAGATAAATCTTTGTGATTGTAGTGCTTTCTCCAAGATATTCAATTCTCGAATAAGGCATATCTGGATTAGCGGGATCTGCAACACCAGAAATTGTATAGGCATTTCCAAGTGCATCTGTAAATGTTTGCGCTGGAATCATAAGCCTCTCAAAACTAAGGATTTCTTCAATCGCCTCCGAATAGGTCATAAGTTCAAAGAATGGAGCTTCTTTGTCTGTTGGCTTTCCCATATAAGCAATACTTTCTGAGTATTCATCGGAAACCTCAGGCTTATACAAATCGGCATACAGTTTAAAGTAAATATCCTCACCTCCATCAACATGTGCGTAAACTTTTGGGAAGCTCAATCTTCCAGGAATTCTAGTATCAACAGCAACAGTTGAAGTATAGTTTGTTGTCTCTGCAATCTGCTGTGCTGTACGATTTGTAAAGTAAGTCCCTGCGAATGGTGCAGATATGTTCTCTACAGTTATTTTTCTTGTTGCTGTACCTTTATTTCCAGCCTCATCAGTCGCCGAATATGTTATTGTGTACTCTCCAGTTTTTCTTAAATATCCAGCATCATTAACCAATAAAACATCCTCAAGATCATTAACAAGAATTAAATCTTCAGTTTTTGTAAGATTATCCTCAGCTTCAAATCCCGGATCGGTAAATTTCGAAAACAATAAAACTGTTGTATCAGTATCCCCAGCAGCAAGATATGCGCCCCCATCACCTAAAAGTAAAACATCTGGTGAAATTGTGTCTTGCTTATCACATGATACAAAAACAATCGCCAGAATTGCAACAGATAAAAAAATAATGTTTTTCATAACGAAATAATTGTGGTTAAGATGTAAAAATAAGCATTTTTATAATACAATTTACACAACACTTAAAAATTTTACAAACTTATCACTCGCTGCGTTCGCTCCACGTTTTCTTAAACGCGAATTAGCAAATTTTGCTGAAGCCTAAATCATTGTAAGGCGTCAGCAAAATTCGCTAATTCGCGTTCAACTTTATTTGGCGTCAGCAAAAATGCTTTAGTTAATTTGGATTCTTGTGTACGACTTCTTTTTAATTATTACTTAATTTGCAAAATCATCTCACAATCAGCTAGTTACAATCAATTTCATTGGTAAAATCTATCTCGAAACTGTAAACTTTTTTACTATCCCCGACTTGCTAAAATTCATCAAATACATACCTGGTGTAAACTCGGAAAGATTTATAAGGTTCTCGCCATAGTTTAACTTCATTGTTTTAAGACTTCGACCTGTAATATCGCAAATGCTAAGTATTTCGTAATCAACACCAACTTTTACTATTATAAAGTCGTTAGCTGGATTTGGAAATATCTCCACCTGTGTTGCAAAATCATCCTCAACAGATGAATTTTGCGATAAATCTTCAACTTTTATTTCATCAATATACAAGACCGAACCTCTGTCGTTTTTTGTTTTAAATCTAAAAACAACATCCTGACCACGATACTGATCCAAACTTATCAGTACTGTGTCAAATTCTTCTGCACTTACAGGCTTATAAACTGTTGACATTGCATCGCCCGAAACAGTTGCTAAGTTCTGGCCAGCATTAGCAAAAAGAATATCTGTAAAATTAATTCCACAATCCGTGCTTGCTTCAACAAT
The DNA here is from genome assembly GCA_028696755.1 of Bacteroidales bacterium. The sequence goes on from JAQVGK010000035.1 coordinate 2,108, forward strand.
CAAACTGTCTTTATAATAATGTACAAGTCTATTTTTATAAGCATAAGTAAAAACTAAGAAAACACTGTCATCGTCAGGCACTGCAATCTGTGGTAAATATGCAAAATCTTCTTCCCACATTCTACTTCCATATTGATTAAATTTTACTCCCGCTGCTTTATATTGATCAGCATCCCCCCAGCTTAAAACTGTCCACGTACTTTTAAAATCTGGATTTAAAATCATGAATTCAGAACCCGATAAGTCCTCAGCAACTAAATCAAAGTTCTGTGAGTAAGGAAATACTGTTTCGCCTAAAACAAAAATCTTTCTGTTAATTGCATTATTGTATAGGTCGTATTCATCCACATCCTCAACAGAAACAACTCTGGTGTGAATAAAGTTTTTGCCCTCAACAAGCTGCACATCGTTGTATTCGAAATCGAAAAATGCTAACGGAGCCAAAGTCGTCTCAATAAGCGAATCGCATATCAAAATATCGTTTAAATAGATTCTTATCGAAAAATCAACAATCTCGGTTTCACCTGAGTTTGTAACTCTCACATTAATTGGAATTATACTTTCATCAGGACATAAAAACGCTTCTCCTGGCGATACCAATTCAGATTTCAAATCATACTGATTCGTGACAGGAGGAACTGGCGTGTATGTCTGTGCCAGATAATTATAAGCCGCAAGAGCATCAATCATTCCACGACCATAAACATTATCCTCTCCAACATCACCAAGATCAATTGCAGTTTCATAAACTGCATATTTTAGTTCGTAAGCTGATGCCATAGGAAATGCTTCGGCAAGCAGAATTAGCACCCCCGAAACATGAGGACAAGCCATTGAAGTTCCCTGCAAATTTGCGTAAGAGTCAATACCCGCGCATGATCTAATATTTACACCAGGAGCAACAACCTCTGGCTTAATCTGCAAAGCACCTTCTTCAGTGATGCAAGGTGTTGGACCACGACTCGAGAAAGAAGCAATAACATTTGATGCGTTTACAGCACCGATCGACATCGGATTAACAAGGTTAAATGCCCTCATTGCCGGAAACCCATTGGTAGAAGCACCGGGACCATCATTACCAGCAGAAAACGGAGAACAAATTCCTGCAACTTCCAAAGCAACTAAAATCTCGGCCTCAGGCATTTCGCACGCACCAAATTGTATTGCAAGAGAGTAATCATAGCCCCACGAATTATTTATTACTCTTGGAACATCGTCGGTAGTTTCTGGATTACCATCTGGATCTAAAACCCACTCGAAAACATTCATGAAGTCGGTTGGGTCGAGCAAATCGGAATCACTGCTAGCAACTGGATCACTCGCAATCCACATAGCATTAAAAGCAACTCCAATAGTATCATTATTCGTCTGATCAAGACCTAAAACTGTTCCAGTTGTATGTGTTCCATGGCTTGATGAAGCATGATCGGTAGGTTCTTCGCTACGAACACCATACCAGCACTGACTTAGCGGAAAATGATTGCCAGCAAAATTATCAGAAATTGCTGGATGCTGTGGAAATACCCCTGTATCCATGCTTAAGAACAAGATATTCTTACCAGTATAACCCATTTCCCAAAGCTTATGTGCATTTACTGCTTTTAAACCAGGCTCGGTTCCGTTTACAGCTTTTGGAGCATCTGTAGCAGTAATATTATTTGGAGCAACCGAGTATCTTGGACTGTTAATATCAAGAAATTTGATAAAGGATTTTTCAGCCAATGCATAAACCAAATCAGTTTTAATAACTATATTCAACATATTTACCGAACGATAAAACCGCATCTCTTTAACCGACGATTTATCCGAACTCAACAGTGCTTCCAGAACTGGTGCAAAGTCATTCTGAGAAATAAGAGCATTTTCGTTAAGCAGATTATTTACAGCCTTAACCCTTTCGTCAAACTCAGCATTTCTCGAATCGAGATCTTTTGCCAAATCGTAAATGCTGTTAACCGAATTAAAATAAATGTTTAGACTTACATAATCCGTTTTAGATTCGGACAAAACACCACTTAAAGCTGGCGATATAATAGCCTGAGAAAAAAGATTTAGTGAGGCAAACAATAAAACCGAAATTGCGAAAGTTTTCATAATGATAATTTTAGTCAAAAATAATTATTTTCGTTTAGAAAAGAAAGTTTGAGCGAAATATGATTATTTTAACTACTTTTACATTATAAAGTGTTTGAAAAAATTGTCAAATGAAAAAACTAATATTACTTATAAGCTTGAGCATTTTCGCTCTCTCACTGGCTGCTCAGGTTGACGAATCCAATTTAGAGGACAATGGCAAAGGTTTCGGTGCTATAATGATGAGTTTTCGGTCACTCGATGGACAACTTGCAGTTTTCTCCGGTGGTGGTGGCGGATTTATTGTTAAAGATATAAGAATAGGTGTATTCTTTAACGGACTTACAAACTCATTCTCTAAGAATGACACAACAAATACCAGCTACAAACTTGGATGCAGCTATGGAGGCTTATGGTTTGGGTATCCAATTTTAAAAGATAGACCATTACATGGCCTTGCCGAAATGAAATTCAGTCTTGGTAACACAAGACTTATTAATACAAACTGGACACAGACAGACGCTAAGATCTTTTGGGGTTTTACTCCATCACTTGCGTTGGAATATACAATTACAGATATTTTTAGAGTTGCTGCTGGAATAGAATATCACTATAGTTATTTCCCATCGCCACCCGATTATTACAGCGAATCGGCTTTTTCATCACCAGGTTTTTTTATTTCGCTAAAACTTGGTACTTTTTAAGGGAACGAAACTTAGAACTCCGAACTTTTTATGTGTATCCGCTAACGCGGAATCTAAAACATATTTTAAAAATTCTCTATGGATATTTATGTCCTAACGGACAAGCAGAATAGAGAATTTTTAAAATCCGACATCACAGCTACCGCAGGATTGTGTGTTTGGCAAAAGTGCGGGCATCGTGCGGTTCCGCCAGAAGAAAATTAGAACAATCGAGTTTACGAGCTCAGCATAGCTAATAGATCAAGAACGCAGAACTAAGCAAATTGTTGGCACAATCCCGCCTTAGCCTTTATGACGAACTTTCGAACATTCGAACATTCGAACAACCGAGTTTACGAGCTCAGCGTAGCTAATCGAAGTAAGAATAAAAAGGCTGCACTAAGCTAAAGTCAGGCACATTGCCTCCTCAGCCTCAGCCTTTTTGTAATACTTGGCATTATGCTAAACTGCAGGTCTCATACAAGTAATTCTCGATAAACTCAATTAAAACTTTAAATAAAAATCCTTTGTCAGCAGACGATACTCTTCTGTAAAATCGTGTCTTTCGGCGTTTTCTATTACGATAAATGCGTCAGTGACATTAAATGATGAATGGGCAATCTCAAAAATTATTCGATTTGGCTCGTAACCAGTTTTTGGCGAGATAAAAAGTCTTTTTATAAGCGACACGCCAGAGTTTTCAAGCTCTTGTTCGAAAAACTCTTTTTGTAGAGCTGGATAAATAATTGCGGCCAGACCATTTTCTTGTAATAATCTTTTAATTGCACTAAGCAAATCGGCAAGTGAGAGTTCCGAATCGTGACGTGCGATAGCTCTACCTTTTATTGGAGCTGCATTCCCAGTATTAAAATATGGTGGATTCGAGACAATTAAATCGAATTTTTCTAAAGTTGAAAAGTCTTGAATCGCGCTATTTATTGCTTTTAATCTTGGGCTCCAATCAGAGTTTGAAAAGTTTTCGTTTGCCAATTCAATTGCCTCGGCATTTATATCAACAGCGGTAATCATTGCATTACTTCTCTGAGCAATCATCAACGAAATTAAGCCAGTGCCAGTTCCAATATCCAATACCTTTCTTGGATTATTGCAAGTAACTGCAGCTCCTAAAAGTACGCCATCAGTTCCGACTTTCATCAATGATTCGGATTGTTTTACCGAAAACTTTTTAAATCTAAAAATATCTGTACTCATTAAAAATCTTCGTTTACACCTGCACCAAAAAGAGCAAAATCATACTTAACAGGATCAGCAGTATCAAATTTCCTTAGTTCGTCGGTAAGCTCAGCAACAGCCTTCCAGTCGTTTTGATTTCGATTTAATAATCCAAGCAGTCGTGCAATTCGACCGCTATGTAAATCTAGTGGAATAAAAAGCGATGAAGTCGGCACATTTTTCCATAAGCCAAAATCCACACCTCGCTTATCATCTCTAACCATCCAGCGCAAGTACATATTTAGTCGCTTTGCTGCCGAACCCGACTCTACATTTGCAACATGACGACGCGTTCTGGGTAAATGATCAATTTCAAAAAATATTTTGTAAAAACTGGCTAAGTTCGAAAAAACATCAGGCGAACTTCCTAAAACTGATTCAAGTCCATTATGATTTATATAAATATTTTTGAGCGACTTAATAAAAAACACCAAATCTTCACCATTAAAAGTTCGGTGTACTGCTTTAGAAAATCTTTTTAAGTCCTCAGCAGAATGATTAATTGTAAAATCGTATGGCGAGTTATCCATAAGATTCATAAAATTACGAGAATTTTTTATAATCGACACACGTTGTCCCCAAGCAATAGTAGAAGCAATAAATCCGCTAATTTCGATATCCTCTTTACAGTTAAATGAATGAGGAATCTGAATAGGATCGCTCTCAATAAAATTGGGATTGGCAAATTTATTGTATTTGGTTTCGAGAAAATCTTTTAAAGTATCAAAGTCTGGTTTTTCTTGCATTAGAAAAAATTTAGGCATCGAAATTAAAACTTTATTTAGAACTTTAAAAACAATTTATTTTCTTTGCATTATGTTTTTGGATTATTTGTGGAAAGGAATTATCGTTGGTCTATCGGCCTCTATCCCACTTGGGCCTATTGGTGTATTATGTATTCAAAGAACGCTTAACAAAGGAAGAACTTCAGGTTTTGTAAGCGGTTTGGGCGCAGCAGCAGCTGATGGTTTTTATGCTATTGTTGCTGGATTTAGCATAAGTGTTATCATAGATTCAATAAACGAATATCAGTTATATTTACGACTTGTTGGTGGAATAATTCTTTTATTCATGGCTTACAAACTATTTGTAACTAACCCAGGCGTACAATTGCGTAAACAACTTAAAAAGAAAGGAACAGGATTGTTTGGAGATTTTATTTCAATATTCGGACTAACGATTTCGAATCCAATTACTGTTTTTGTTTTCGCCGCTGTTTTTGCTGGATTTAAAATTGTTGATAAGCAATCTGCGGTTGTTTCGGTTAGCTCACTAATAACTGGTGTTTTATTGGGTGCCACCGCTTGGTGGTTTACACTATCGACAATTGTAAGCTTTTTTAGGCACAAATTCAAACTACGCCGCATGCTAATAATTAATAGAGTAGCAGCGGTACTAGTTGTAATTTTTGCTTTGTTTATTTTCGGAACTTTGATTTGGGGAGACGTTTAAACTATTCCCTCGCGCATCAAATCGTGAAGGTGAATAATTCCCTCGTATTTTCCTTTATTTGCTACAATCACCTGAGTAATATTATTTTGACGTATAAGGCTTAGGGCATTCACTGCCAATTCGCCCTTTTCGATAGTTTTTGGATTTGCGCACATAATATCACGAGCCGAAATACTGTTAATACGACTGCTATGATTTTCCAGCATTCTTCTTATGTCGCCATCGGTTATAACACCAAGAAGTTTTTTATCAGAATCAACAACAGCAGTAGCACCAAGTCTTTTCCCTGTAATTTCGGCAATTACCTTTTTTATATCATCATCGGGATTAACCATTGGCATTTCGTTTTGCACAAAGATATCATCAACTCTTAAATACAATTTTTTGCCCAGCGATCCTCCAGGATGAAATCTAGCAAAATCCTCGGGTGTAAAACCACGCATTTCGAGTAGAGCAACCATAAGCGCATCGCCAATAACAAGCTGAGCAGTTGTTGAGGATGTTGGTGCAAGATTGTTTGGACAAGCTTCGTTATCTACCTTGGCATATAGAAGATAGTCGGCACTCTTTGCTAAAAACGATTCTTTGTCTGATACTATTGCCACAAGTTTATTCCCATTGTTTCGAATTAATGGAATCAGAACTTTTATTTCGGGCGTATTTCCACTTTTAGATATGCAAATAACAATATCATCTTTCTGAACGATTCCTAAATCGCCATGAATAGCATCGGCGGCATGCATAAATATCGCTGGAGTACCAGTTGAGTTAAAACTTGCGACTATTTTAGCGCCAATGTTGGCACTTTTTCCTATTCCAGTTACAATAACTCGACCTTTTGATTCAAAAATCCTGCAAACGACCTCAAAAAAATTATCGTCGAGGCAATTTACAAGCCCGCTAATTGTCTCAGATTCAGCGATTATCGTTTTTTTTCCTATTTCAAGAATTTTTTTCTTGTCAAACACTTGCATTTTAAAAATTTTTTGCTAATTTAGTATAAATTTGATTGCAAACCAGTAAATCATTTGCACATAGTCTAATTTTGGTTAAGAAAGATTTAAAATCATTTCTGAATTAAAAAAATTATTTTAATTTTGAATTAATGAATATATAGGATGAATAATAGAGAACAAGAAATAATAAACCTGCTGAAAAAGTATTTCGGCTTCGACAATTTTAAAGGATTACAAAAAGAAGTAATCCTAAGTTTACTTGATGGGAAGGACACTTTTGTGCTAATGCCTACTGGTGGAGGAAAATCACTTTGCTATCAGTTGCCTGCTTTAATGTTAGAAGGAACGGCAATAATAATTTCACCTTTGATTGCTTTAATGAAAAATCAGGTGGATTCGATGCGTGGTTTTAGCACAGTTGATGGCGTGGCGCACTTTTTAAACTCCTCTTTGAATAAAACTGAAACTAACTTGGTAAAAGACGACATAATGAGCGGCAAAACAAAACTGCTTTATGTTGCGCCCGAATCGCTTACCAAAGAAGACAATATAGAATTCCTGAAAAAATTTAAAATCTCCTTTTTTGCTATCGACGAAGCTCATTGTATCAGCGAATGGGGACATGATTTTAGACCAGAGTATCGAAGAATCAGACCAATCGTAAATGAAATTGGGAGAGCTCCGCTAATGGCACTTACTGCCACTGCAACTCCTAAAGTACAGCACGATATTCAGAAAAACCTCGACATGCTCGACGCAGATGTTTTCAAATCATCTTTCCGCCGACACAACTTATATTATGAGGTTAGGCCAAAAGTTAAAGCATCAAAAGAAATTATCAGATACATTAAAAATAACCCTGGCAAATCGGGAATCATCTATTGTCTTAGCCGCAAAAAAGTTGAGGAGCTTGCCGAAATGCTGGTTGTTAATGATATTAAGGCACTTCCTTATCATGCAGGTATGGATTCCGCAACAAGATCGCGCAACCAGGATATGTTTTTGCACGAAGAAGTTGATGTAATTGTTGCGACTATTGCTTTTGGAATGGGTATCGACAAACCTGATGTTAGGTTTGTAATTCACTATAACGTGCCAAAATCACTCGAGGGATATTACCAAGAAACTGGTCGCGCTGGTCGTGATGGTGGCGAAGGTAAATGTATTGCTTTTTATAGTTATGACGATATCCAAAAACTTGAAAAGTTTATGCAGAATAAGCCTGTAAACGAGCAGGAAATTGGCAAACAATTACTTTTCGAAACCGTTTCTTATGCAGAATCTAGTGTTTGTAGAGTTCGTCAACTTCTCAATTACTTTGGTGAAGAGATGAAAGAAGATTGTGGAAATTGCGACAATTGTCTTAATCCAAAACCAAAGTTTGATGGACAAGAAGATATTCTTACCATCCTCGAAACTATTCAACTAGTTAAAGAAAGATTTAAAGCTGAACACGTTGTAAACATCCTTACTGGTAAAAAAACAGCCGAAATTGCAACATACAAACATCAAGATTTACCAATTTTCGGAACTGGTGGTGAAGATCAAGGAAGACACTGGAAAGCTGTTATTCGCCAAATGCTCATCGCTCAGTTTATAGAAAAGGAAATTGTAAACTATGGTCTGCTAAAAATCACACAAAAAGGCCGTGATTACTACGATCGACCATATTCATTTATGCTTACCAAAGATCATAACTATGAAGAAGGCGATACCGATAACGAAGGAGCATTTAGCGGTGGTTCAACAACCGATATGGAATTATTTTCGATGCTAAAAGACCTAAGAAAGAATATTGCAAAGAAACATAATCTGCCTCCATTCGTAATTTTCAGCGATCCATCTCTACAAGATATGGCCATCCAATATCCAATTACGATGGATGAACTCACAATGGTATCTGGCGTTGGTCAGGGTAAAGCCCAGAAATATGGGAAAGAGTTTATCGATTTGATAAAAAAACATGTTGAGGAAAACGACATAGACAGACCTCAAGACTTTGTTGTAAAATCTGTTGTTAATAAATCTACCAACAAGGTTTTCATTATCAAGAATATTGATAAAAAAATGCCTCTGGACGAAATTTGCAAAGCTGCCGGATTGGAGATGAGCGAACTTCTTGAAGAAATTGAAGCCATTGTAAACTCAGGAACCCGACTAAATATCGACTATTACATAAATTCGATCCTCGACGAAGATGTGGTTGATGATATTTACACTTACTTTAAAGAAGATGCAGAAACCGACTCCATCGAAGAAGCTATGAAAGAACTCGACGACACTGGCTACAGCGAAGAAGAAGTCCGCCTTGTCCGCGTTAAGTTTATTTCGGAGATGGGGAATTAATGGAGGGAGTGCACTAAAGTTTGTCGTTAACATCTAACTTTTGACGAAATTTTCGACGAGCACAAACAATTCTTACTTCGATTAGCTACGCTGAGCTCGTAAACTCGGTTGTTCAAATGTTCTATTGTTCTTCTGTTCAAAACGCTAAACTATAGCGGCACATTTCTTCCAGCACTAACAATTCTTACTTCTATTGTTCTATTGTTCTTCTGTTCAAAACGCTAAACTATAGCAGCAAAGTTCTTCCAGCACAAACTGTTCTTCTGTTCAAGATTTAAACCTTTAGCAGAATTTCCAAACTTGCATATTAGTTCAAAATCCGAATTTCTGTAATCATCAATTGTCGCATTTTTTTTGATTTCTTTCAGCGGTTTTCACACTGGTTACAAAAATCGAAATCAACTCGTTTGACTCATCAATTGCATAATTAACTATAGCCTGATCATTTGAAATACTAGCTTTACGAATTATGTTCAAATTAATCTCTGTTTCGCGAAGTTCTTTTAATATTATTTTCATTTTATGAACAAAGTCTTTGGAAGATTCAGCACTTTGAGCTTCTCCATAATTTAGTGCTGGTGAAGTTCCTGATCTAAGTAATTGCCCACCTAAGTGAGAACTCACTTTTGAATTGTCTAAACTATTGACTATTTCAATTATCAATACCGCGAAATCAATCAATCGATTTCGTAAATCTTTTCTATCGTACATAATGTTAAGTTTTTTCTGCAATTTAGCATTTGTATTAAAAACATGAAACTGTAATTGGAAAAAATAATGAGAACAAAAAAAGACTAAATTTCAAGACTATTATCATTTGAATAAATTAACAACCGAGTATTTGAGCTCAGCATAGCTAATTAAACAGTTGAACAATAGAACATTCTAACAATAGAACATTTGAACATTTGAACATTCGAACATTTGAACATTCGAACATTCGAACTACCTAATCCTTCTCCCCTTCCACTTGGGCTTATAAATCAAAGAAAGAACGGCAGTTGTAATTACATAAAATGGATGTAAGAAAACAAGAATTGGCATTAGCCATAGTAAGTTTTGCTTCTGGTAAAATCTTGTAACTGGAATCATAAATACTAACTCGGCAACTAGTTTTAAGCCATAACCGATTACAAAGAAAACCAGATAATCGTTAATAAAAATTGAGGCTATTCCCAAAACAAGAACCGATACAGATGCCCAAAAAGTGACTAATGCAGTAAACACAGCAAATGCTTTACGATATCCAGTTGTTTTTGATGCCCAACGGATGCGCTGTGCAAAGAATTCGGCAAGATTATCGGGCGATTTTGTAACCACAGTTGCTTTTCCCGATTTAATAAATCCTGCTTTGTAATGCGACGAAACATAATGAAGTAAAAAAACATCATCTCCCGACGAGAATTTATCGTTTATGTTGGCAAAAGCCTCTGTTAGAACCGATTTGTAAATTGCGTAATTTGCTCCATTGCACATAAAGGGCTGGTCGATAAAAAAACCTGCAGCACCGCTTCCTGTTAAACTCATAAATTCCAAAGCAAAGATTTTTTGCCAAAATCCCATGCCATCATTAAAAACCACCGGAGCACAAAGCATTTTTTCATCACTTGAGTTTAGTCTGTTTTGCAAGGTATTTATCCAAGTTTCTGGGACGACACAATCGGCATCGGTAAAAATCAGAACCTCGCCTTTTGCAAAATCATGAGCATAACGCAAAGCGCTTTTCTTTCCTTCGAGTCCGACTGGCAAATCAATAACTTTAACTCTATCCTCACTAAACTCATTGATTATTTTTACAGAATTATCATCGCTATGATCATTAACCAAAATAATTTCGAACTTGCCAGCATAATTTTGAGCAAGAATACTATTAATTAATGCATTAAGATTTTTCTCCTCGTTTCGGAAAGCAACAATAACACTAACATCAGGATTAATAGCAGAACTAGTCTCAACAGCTTTTTCTTTACTAAAAGCAACAGCAAAAACCAGTAGCATAATAATATATGCCCCCAAAATCACCGATATTGCAATAACTAATCCCATAAACTACGACAATGATAAAAAAAAGCCCGCACATATTAGTCATGCACGGG
>JAQVGK010000036.1 GCA_028696755.1 Bacteroidales bacterium
AGAATCAACACGGCCAAGGATGCAAACTGAAACTTAAATGCAGAAAACGGTTCGAGGTTTTCGATGCTAAAATCAACAGCCACAACTATCAAAACAGCAGTTACAAAAAGGTAAACGAACTTAAGATATTTCAATACCTGCGAAACATTACCATCAAAAACCACTTTTCTTTTATTCAATTTGCCAACAAGCTCTTGCGCTGCACCATACGGACAAACAAACTGGCAATAAAATGATTTATTGGTAATGAGAGGCAATAAAACTGATAAAAACAGCACTACTAAAAGAAATATTTGAGCCCAGATATCCATTCCGTTTATCAGCCAATTATGCAAGAGTGCCATACTTAAAAACTCACCCTGCCAGAAACCTAAAACACCAACAGAAGCTATAAGTAGAAAGATTCTCATTCGGTTTGCCACTTCTGGTACTAAAAATGAAAATACAGCAAATACTAAAACTAAAAATGAGAGTATTAAGCCTATAATATTAAGCCAGTTACTTCCTCCATCAGCAGCATCAATACAAGTATATACAGACAATCGCAGTTTTACTGACTCAAGAACAGCAACGCTCGAGAAAGTTGCTCCACTTACAGCATCTACTTGCAATTCAAGTGCTTCTCTTGCACTAAGTCCATTCCAAGTGTTAAAAAAGCCATCTTTTTCTAAGTTTTCTATCCATGACGGAGTCTCGGAATTCTCAAAAAGATATAATTGTTTAATCTTTGCATCCTCATCAAAAACAATAGCAAATGGAATATTCCCCCCAAATCCCTCTATCGAATCGCAATATGGAGATGAATAAATAACACTTGCAATTTCTTTGTTTTTCTCATTAAACAAGTGATAACAATCAGCAATTGAATCAAACTCAAAATAAGAAAAATCCTCTGCGATCTCGGGGAAAAACTTAGTTTTATCAGTGAGCACAACAGTTTTTGATTTCTCACTATCGGCTTTCGACCCAAAGGAGTAATTAAAAATCTTACCAGAACTAAGCACAATTACAGCCATCCCGGCAATAAGAAGAAAAATCTTTAGCAATCTATTGGTGTTTGCCATTTCTCAGTAATTTAAATAATAAAAATACATGGCCTTTTATTCAAAGCCGGTTTGTTTTGTTTCCAGTCCGCGATTGTTTTTGTAGCAATCATCTCATCCTCACAACTTATGTTTGAAGCGATGCAAAGATAGGTATGAGGATTGAGATTTGAAAGAATATCTTCAAGTAATTTATCATTACGATATGGAGTATCCATAAAAATTTGCGACTGCTTTTCTTTTAACGACCTGTTCTCCAACATCTTAAGCTTTGCAACACGAAGTGACACTTCAACTGGAATATATCCGTTAAATGCAAAATTTTGACCGTTTAATCCCGAGGCCATCAGAGCCATAAACAACGAAGATGGACCTGAAATCGGCACAACTCTAATGTTTTTCTTGTGAGCTTGCATTACAATAACATTCCCTGGATCGGCAATACATGGCAAACCTGCCTCACTTAATAGGCCAACATCGTTCCCCAACTCCGCCACAGCAAGGTATTTATCAATTTCTGCTGGTTCGCTATGCTTGTTTAACTCGTAAAAGGTGATATCATCAATCACTATTTCCATATCCAGCTTTTTTAGAAATCTTCGAGCAGTGCGAATATCCTCAACAATAAAATGTCGGATATGTTTTATGCGTGAGTACATTCCTGCTGGTATAACAATATCAGGTTCAGTATCTCCAATCAGATTGGGAATCAAAAATAAATTAGCTTTGTATTGCATTTCAACAAAATATTTACAAAAATATGATTTATGTGCTAAATGCCGAAATCATTTTTGTATTTTCGCAAATAATAAAATTCTAATTAGCGATGGAGGCAATCATTTTAGGCTCAGGAACTTCACAAGGAATTCCGGTAATCGGTTGCAATTGCAGCGTTTGCTCTTCAACCAATACTTTAGATAAACGACTGCGTAGTTCATTGCTAATTAAAACTAATAAAGCCAATATTGTTATTGACGCAGGACCCGATTTTAGGCAACAAATGCTTCGCGAAAATGTAAAAAACCTAGATGCAATACTTTTAACCCATGCCCATCGTGATCATATTGGCGGTTTAGACGACGTTAGAGCTTTTAATTTCCATTCGGGCAACCCGATGCCCATTTTTGCAGAAAAACGCGTTTCTGATGCCTTAAAACGAGAATTTGATTATTCTTTCAGTAAGTCGAATTACCCAGGCTTGCCAAAATTCGAATTACACGACATAAACGAGGATGTATTTTCAATTTCAGACCTAGAAATAATCCCAATAAGAGTAATGCACGCACAGCTTCCAATCCTTGGTTTTCGAATTGGCAACTTGACGTATATCACAGATGCAAATTACATTTCGGATAATCAACTACTTAAAATAAAAGACTGTAAACATTTAATAATCAACGCTTTAAGACACAAGCCACACCCATCCCACTTCTCGTTACAAGAAAGCATAGAGATTGCGAAAAGAACAAGTGCCGAACATGTTTATCTAACACATATCAGTCACCACATGGGTTTACATGATGAAATTAACAAAGAATTACCAACAAATATAAATCTTGCTTTTGATGGGCAAAAAATAGAGTTATAATATGGGATCAATTATTTTAATAATTTTCTATCTACTTTTCCCTTACCTAATAATCAGGCTAACCGAGAAATACAGCCTACTTAAGAAGATTGGCTCTGTGGTTCTTGCGTTTATTACTGGCCTTATTCTAAGTTTCACAGGAATTCTACCCGATTCTGCTGCCGAAATTCAAGACATTTTTATGTCAGCAACTGTAATTCTTGCTTTGCCTATGCTCCTTTTCGGCTCGGATGTGAGATCGTGGAAAAGAATTGCAGGGAAAACCCTTATCTCAATGCTCTCTGGAGTTGCAAGTCTGATTATTATTGTTTCTGTCGGTTATATAATCTGGAAAGACGACATTGCAAATGCACAAAAAGTTGGAGGAATGATGATCGGACTTTATACTGGAGGCACACCAAACCTTGCAGCACTAAAAACTGCTCTTAATGTTGAACCCGAATTATATTTGATGGTAAACACTTATGATTTGTTCTTCGGAATGATTTTTCTACTCTCAATTATGAGTTTTGGAAAAGTATTACTCTCATATATTATGAAGCCATTTACTTTAATATCAAATAATTACAACAGTCAAATCGAAGTAAATATTGAAGATATTGACGAAAATCCTTTTAAGAAAACCGAAGCTTGGAACTTGATCAAAACATTAGGTTTGGCAATTTTAATTTCTGGAATCGGAGCTGGAATTAGCTTTGCAATCACTGGAGGAATATCTATGCTAGTCTTAGTTTTAACACTTACAACTCTTAGTTTACTTGCTGGAACACTAAAACAAGTAAAGCAGTTAAAGTCTTCCTTTAACTTTGGAATGTATTTCATTTTGATTTTTAGCTTGGTTTTAGCTTCGATGGTAAGACTCGAATTGCTAGCAAATATAAGCTACAACTTATTCTTTTACATAGGATTTACAATTTTCGGAACATTGTTTTTGCACATTCTATTATCAATTATTTTCAGAATTGACCGAGATACTACACTCATTACCGCCACAACACTTATCTGCTCCCCTCCTTTTGTACCAATGATTGCGGCATCATTAAAGAATAAAAATATCATCCTTCCAGGAATCACTGTCGGAATTATTGGCTACGCTGTAGGAAATTATTTGGGTGTGCTGGTGGCGTGGATGTTGAATAGTTGGTTGGGTTAGGGTTTAAAGTTATAAGCTCCAAATGTCAAATATCAAATTACAATTGTTGCTGCAACAAGTATCAGGCATTTGCATGAGTGTAGCAGTTTTTCAACTAAAGTAGTCATAAAATATGCACTCTCCCCTTATTGAAAGGCCTTGCGGTAATAATACGATACACGCACCTCTTGCCTTTTAGGAAAAAATCTAACTTAAACTCTAGTGGTACCACGCGTTTAGAAACGCGCGGTAACATTATTCTGCGAGTTTAAGTTTGTATAGGGTTGCTGTGCAGTGGTTTAGCATTTACTAGGGTCTAGCAGGTCGCTTCACCACTAGTGGTTTGCGATGACCGTTGCCTAATTTATTTCGGCAACGGTCATCGCTAGCGAAGCGAACTGTTAGACTAGCAGTATCTAAACAAAACACTGCCCATTGTTTTTCATTTTACATTTTGCAAACATTTTACTTTACATATTATCAACTTTTGATTTTACAAATTGTAAAACAATAACCCATTAATCACCTAAAGAAGAAAGTGAAATCACATTTATTCCATCATTACGTGTGTAACTAATCCCTGTTCCAGTAATAATATTCAATGATTTTGGATGGCTTACTGTTCTGTAGTCCAATATTGATGCAAATTTTTTCAAACTATTTGCAGCTTGTTCAATCTGACCAGTACCCAGCTTTATTTCAAAAGCGCTCCACTCCCCGTTTTGCTTTTGCACAATCGCATCAACTTCTAAGCCACTAGAATCGCGATAATGAAAAACTTTTGCATCAATTGCCTGAGCATAAACTCGTAAATCGTGAATAACAAGAGATTCAAACAAAAATCCAGTAAACTTCAAATCATTCAGAAGAGCTTCTTTGTTAATACCTAAAGCCGCAACTGCCAACGAAACATCAGCAAAATGTCGCTTTGGAGATTTTCGTAACGAATACGAGGAACGAAGATGTGTATTCCAGGCAGGCTGATCTTCAATTATCATTAACCTTTCCAATGAATCGAGATAATCGTAAATTGTTGGTCGTGTAATATCAACAAACTCTTTTTCACGAATATCAGCTTCAAGACTAGTTATTTCAACAGTTGTAGAAACATTCCTTGACAACGAACGAAGCAAATTTCTTACTTTTACAGGATCTCGCTTAATATTAGATACCCTACTCATATCAACTTCGGCTAATAAGTCAATGTAGGCACGGTTTAAATCTATAGCTTGATTTATACTTTTTCCAATCGAGGTAGGAAAACCACCAACAATTAGCCTCTCTACAATAAACTCAAGTTCGGTTGGCTCATCTTGAATCTCGATTTGTTTTGCATTAAAAATATCGTTCATGCTTACCAAACCAGTAGAATAGCCTAATTCCTTCCAACTCATTGTCCGCATGTCAAGAACAGTAAACCTTCCCGCTCCTGAGTGCATTTTTACTTGTTCAACTGGATTTGCCGAACCTGTTAAAATAAACTGGGCAATTTCACTCCGATTATCAACTTCGTGTCGAATGTAATTCCAGATTTTCGGATATTCCTGCCACTCGTCAATTAAGCGAGGAGTTTCACCAACCAAAAGTCTTTTTGGTGCAGTTTCCATCATCAACGGAACTTGCTCATCTTGATCCATTTGCATAATGCTTTTGGCAAATTGCTTTGCAGATTCTGTTTTTCCACACGCTTTAACACCACGCAAAAGTAGGGCTCCAGCAGAATTTAACTTCCTCTGCAACTCCAAATCAGATATTCGAATCAAATAAGCCATATCTTTAAACCTTAATTTTTCAGCAAATATACAAACTATTTTACATATTGTAAAGTTTTTATTTTACAAATTATAATGTTTTTATTTTACAAATTATAAGATTTGGCGAAAAATTTTACTCGTTTATCAAATCACAAATCTGTTGCGTAGCGCATTTAGATTCTTTTAGGAAGGGGAACAAAACCCAAACATGAAACATTTTGGGATACTCGAAGTAATTGAAGCTACTGCTTTGATTAGAAATCAAAGATTTGAATTTTTCGCAATCAGGATATAGAATATCATCACTGCCAATAAAAATACTAATTTTTGGAAGCCCGGAAAGGTCGCCATAAATTGGACTGACCAAATAATTCTTAGTGTCGGCATTTCCAGCCCAAGCTTTACCTGCTAAGATCAGGGTTTCAGCATTTAAAATTGGATCTTTTTTCTGCACAACTTCAATCTCGGGATTGCACATTGAAACATCCAGCCATGGCGAAATTAATATTAACTGTTGCGGCATAGCGACTCCCTCCGATTTTAATTTCTGAACAAATGCCAGCGCAAAGCCTCCACCAGCCGAATCGCCACAAAAAATAACATTATCGGAATCAGTTCTGTTCAAAATTATTGAATATAATTCATCAATCATTGCAAATGCATCAACATAAGTTGAGTTTGGTGCTAAATGATAATCAGGTAAAACTACAACACAACCAGTTTCGCGCACAAGCAAAGCAACAAAATCCCAATGCGCACTCATAACATTGTTTATATACGCTCCACCATGCAAATACAAAATACATTTTCCAGACTTATTCGATTTAGGAGCTATTTCATAAACATTCCTTCCTTTTACAATAGATATGCTAATATTAAATTCTTTAAAATATTTTTTTGGAATAGCAGCAGCTTCAGATGCAAAATTTGGTTTTGAAAGATTCTTTTTCAGGCTATTCTTTGGTAAAAACAAGCTCGCTCCCATTTTAAAGTTTTTTGCCATCAAGCTTTGCTTCGATTGATGTGTATAAAATACCTGATTTGATTCAGATGTTTGAGCTATCATATTTACAGCGATAAAAACGAATAATATTACGGAACAAATGTTTTTCATGGAACAAATTTACGATAATTTATTTAAGAAAATGACGGCAAACAATCACACTTTTTTTAAGAAAATGACGGCAAACATCAACACAAATCTAAAAAAAATGACGGCAAACGATCACGTAATGGCTAAGCAACTTTGTTCTGATTTGATTTATAAGCTCCAAATTACAAATTACAAATTACAAATTACAATAGTTACTGCAAAGTTGTGATTTGTGATTTGTGATTTGTGATTTGTGATTTGTGATTTGTGATTCAATGTCGTTTAGTTAAGGCTTTCAACAATGGGTCTATTATTCACAAATAATCCATTATTAAACTGTTAATGTTCGCTGGACAAAGGAGAGATTCTAGCTGTTGATTGATTTTTACTGACGTTGAAGCCCTAACGGGCTAGTTATTCCCTTGACAAAAATCGTTTTCGTCCAGAGAACATAAACGTCAGTAAAAAACTAAATCAAAAGACACTTTTTGTCCAGAGGACATATACCTAAAAATGCTTAAATAAACGACATTGATTTGTGATTTGTGATTTGTATTTTCTGATTTGGGATTTGTAATTTCTGATTTAACAAATCTCTAACTTTAAGAATTCCACAAATCATTGTTTCAATCAAAACTATTTGTAAATTTGTAACCATAACAATAAAAAAAAACAAATATGAAAAAATTATTACTTGGAATTATGGCTTTTTCTGTAATGTCAATTAGTGCAATAGCACAGGACGAAGCTGAGAAGAAAGACGAAGGCTATGTCTTCACCATGAAAAAAGAAATTAAAGTTACTCCTGTTAAGGATCAATACAGAGCTGGAACATGCTGGAGTTATAGCGGTCTTGCATTTGTAGAGGCAGAATTGCTTAGAATGGGCAAACCAGAAGTTGATTTGTCAGAATTATTTGTTGTTCGTCACTCCTATTCCGATAAAGCTGAGAAATATATTCGCATGCATGGTAATCTGAATTTTGGTGGCGGCGGCGCATTCCACGACGTATTCAATGTAATCCGTGAGTACGGAATTGTACCTGAAGAAATTTACAAAGGTCTAAATTATGGTGAAGACAATCATGTTCACGGAGAATTTGACGCAGTTTTAAAAGCTTATGTTGATGCAGTTAAAGAAAACGACAACAAAAAACTATCTACAGCATGGCATAATGGTTTTAACGGAATTCTCGACGCTTATTTAGGTGAATTGCCCGAAAACTTTACCTACAATGGTAAAAAATATACACCAAAAACTTATGCAGCCGAGCTTGGTTTTAATCCAGATGACTATGTAAATATTACATCTTACACTCATCACCCATTTTATTCTCAGTTTATTCTCGAAATTCCAGACAACTGGGCTTGGGGACTTTGCTACAATGTTACGCTAGACGAGATGATTCAAGTAATGGACAATGCAATCAACAACGGATACACAGTTTGTTGGGGTGCTGATGTAAGCGAAAAAGGTTTTAAATGGTCGAAAGGATTTGCAGTAATTCCTGCCGAGAACAGACCAGACCTAGACGGACTTGAAAGAGATAAATGGGAAAAACTTTCTGCAAAAGAAAAAGAAGCTCAGCTATACTCTCTCGACAAAATAGTTCCTGAAAAAGTTATTACTCAAGAACTTAGACAAGAAGGTTTTGACAATTATCATACTACTGACGACCATGGAATGTTAATCAATGGTATTGCTACCGATCAGAATGGAACAAAATACTATCTCGTTAAGAACTCATGGAATACCAGCAACGAATATGATGGCTTTTTCTATGCATCTGAGGCATTCGTAAGATACAAAACCATGAATATCGTTGTTCACAAAGATGCTTTACCAAAAGAGTTAAAGCAGAAATTGGGAATAAAGTAACAACAACAATTTTGAATTTATAAAGACTGTCCAATTGGGCGGTCTTTTTTTTAAACTTGTTCATAAAATTACCAGTTTGATTTAACCAATCTCGCAAATAATTGTTTATCTTTGAAAATATTACAAAAGCTTACGGGAATGAGAGCACTTATTATTTACGCAAATTACAAAGAGCAGAGTTTTACTGCCGCCATAAGAGATACTTTGGCCGAGAGTTTTCACAAAAACGGACACGAAGTTGTTGTTCGCGATTTGTACGAGATTAAATTTAATCCAGTACTCAGTAAACGAGATTTGGAATCTATCGAAAATGAAATTTTTCCGATAGACATTATGAACGAGCAAAAATTTATTGCTTGGGCCGATATGATTTGTTTTGTATATCCTATTTGGTGGTCGGGAATGCCAGCGATTTTAAAAGGCTATATAGAACGAGTACTAGTGCAAGGTTATGCTTTCGATTTTGTTAATGATGAAGCTGTAATAAAACTCAAAAACAAAAAAATCGCGATTTTTAACACTACAGGAACAAAAAACATTTATCAAGATCAGAAAAGCATTGATGCTTTGAATCATATTACCGAACAATGTATTTTTGGTTTTGTTGGTCTAGAGACTGTTGAGCACAAATACTTTAAAGCAGTTACTGGAGCAAGCGATGCCGAAAAAGAAGCAATTTTTAACGAAGTTAGAGATTGTGCAAAGAAGTTGTTGGGCTAAAACGCTGATCATCCTCCATCCTTTCCAAATAAACATTAACATGTTAATAAATTAAAGGTATAAAATCGCTTTTAATTACAGTCTTTTGCGAATTTTGAACTATGATTTAAAAACAACAAAATCTAATTGCAATCATGAAAGAATCAAAGCAAAAGGAAAAGACAAACTTTATTACACGAGTTGCAACCAGTATCGTTAAGTACAAATACATCTTTGTATTTTCGTTTTTTGGCATTTGGGTAACTTTTATCGATTCGTACAATTTGATTGACAGATTTGAGAAAATGCAGAAATTAAATGCTCTACAAAAGGAAATTGCCTATTACAAAGCCGAGATTTATACCTATCGCCAACAATACAAAGAACTTTTCTCCGACAAAGATGATCTTGAAAAATTCGCCCGTGAACAATATCAGATGAAAGAAGAAAATGAAGATTTGTTTATAATTATTTCGGAGTGAGAATAATTTTATAATTGTATTGCGTAGGTCAAATTCATGAATTTGACCTACTAATTCAATTCCGGATCAATAGGAAAATTTTTCCAAATTTCGTATCGTTTATCGACAAAGTCGAGAGAATCTGCCCAGAGATTTTTGGGATTAGAAAAGATAAAATCTTCGTGTGACTTTGCAACCAACCATGAATTGAAGTCAATTTCATCGTTTAGCTGACCAGGAGCCCAGCCCGAATTACCGAGGAAAAATCGGATATTGGAATTATTTGCAAAACCACTGTTTACCAATTGCTTAATATCGTCAAAATCGCCACCAGCATAAATATTTCCAGCGACGTGAATTGCGTCAGGGACGAAATCGAAGGTATGAAGACAGAAAAGGATGTCAGTTTCAACTGGTCCTCCAATAAATACGGGAATATTATCTATTTCAATTCCGTCTAAAATTGCCGACAATTTCTTTTCCGATGGCTTATTTAAAACAAATCCGTAGAACGAATCGTTATGCTCTCCTGCAAGTAAAACTACCGACCTTCCGAAGTAATCATCGTTAAGCAATGGCTCTGATATAAGAATTTTACCTTTTTCGGGTTTTACGGCATTTGAGATAATCCTGAGTATGTCTAAATCGTACATCATGCAACAAATTTACGAAGAATTTTAATACAGATAAAAAGCAAGTTATTTTTTTTTAATGATTTTGATATGATTTTTATGCAATTTGACCAAAATTACAGTTAATCTTATCTAAAAGTTGTAAAATGTATTATTTTTTTTATAAAAATATTCTTTACTTTGCATCGAAAATCAAATTCAAATTTGATTTATCTTTTCTCTTTTTCATGGTTGATTGGGGTTAGTACAGAACCGGAGCACCAAACTCCGGTTCTTTTTTTTGTAAATCAATGGTTCACATGTTTTTTTAAAACGATTTTTTATCCAAAATCACAAATGGTTTTATTTCGAGGTGACGCCCACGTAGGGACGTCCCTGCGTGGGCGTCACCTCGAAATAATGATATAAACCCATATTCTGCAACATTGTTACCCCGTTGAATTCCATCATAAAAAATAACATATCATTTTACAAAATGCAATAACTGTGATCAATTGATTTTATCCATTATTTTCAATTTTATCCTTTCAAAATTCCATATTTTTTCCGTTCTTTACAGGTTAAATTTTTTGCAGGATGCAGGCACAGGATAAAATATCGTTAAGGGGAGTAAGAGTACACAATTTAAAAAACATTGATGTTGAAATTCCACATAATAAACTCGTTGTAATTACAGGATTATCAGGTTCGGGAAAATCGTCTTTAGCGTTCGACACTCTTTTTGCCGAAGGTCAGCGCCGTTATGTAGAAAGTCTGTCGTCTTACGCCCGTCAGTTTCTCGGCAGGATGAACAAACCTGAGGTTGACTTTATCGATGGGATTCCACCTGCAATTGCAATACAACAGAAGGTAAACACGCGCAATCCTCGCTCAACAGTTGGCACATCTACCGAAATTTATGAGTATATGAAACTGCTGTTTGCTCGAATCGGCAGAACAATTTCTCCTGTTTCGGGGAACGAAGTTAAAAGGCATGCTGTTGGCGATGTTGTTGACTACATACAAAGTCTAGCAGACGGATCAAAGGTGCTGATTTGCTTTACTTACAAGTTTAACAAGGTACACTCGGTTGCCGAGCAGCTAGCGCTAATCGAGAAACAAGGATACTCGAGAATTGTGTGCAGCGGCAAAATGCTGAGAATTGACGAAACCATAAACTCAGAATGTAAAAATATAAAGGACGAAATAAAAATCGTTCTCGACCGTGTTGTAGTTAAAACCGAAGAAAACATTTACTCGCGTTTGGCCGACTCTGTCCAAACCGCATTTTACGAAGGCCATGGTGAATGTACTGTTATTCTCGCCGATGATGATAATTTTACCGAAACACAGTTCTCGAATCGCTTCGAAGCCGACGGTATCGAATTCGAACTACCAACCGAGCACATGTTCAGCTTTAATAATCCAATTGGAGCCTGCCCTTTATGCGAAGGCTTTGGTAAAATCCTTGGAATTGACGAAGATTTGGTTGTTCCAGATAAAAGTCTTTCGGTTTATGACGATGCAATTGTTTGCTGGAAAGGCGATGTGATGCAGGAATGGAAGAAAGACTTTATCTCGAAATCGGCAAAGTACAAGTTTCCAATTCATCGCCCATATTACGAACTCACAGCCGACGAAAAAGACTTTTTGTGGTATGGCAAAGATGGAGTTTCGGGAATTCATACTTTTTTCGAGTATCTCGAATCTAAAAAGCAGAAAATCCAGTACCGTGTTATGATTTCGCGCTATCGTGGAAAAACTACTTGTCCCGAATGTAAAGGCAAACGATTAAAAAAAGAAGCATTTTATGTAAAGATTAACGGAAAATCAATTGGCGATTTGGTTGATATTTCCTTCCACGATTTACGTGAATTTTTCTTAAATATAAAGCTCGAAGATTATGAACGTGAAATTGCATCACGACTTATCGAAGAAATTATGATGCGTGTTGACTCAGTGATGGATGTTGGTCTCTCCTACCTCACTCTTAACCGATTGTCGTCAACCTTATCGGGTGGAGAATCGCAACGAATAAATCTGGCTACTATTTTTGGTTCGGGTTTGGTTGGCTCGTTATATATTCTCGATGAGCCGAGCATTGGACTTCATCCGCGCGACACTCAGAATCTGATTAAAGTGCTTAAAAATCTTCGTGATCGAGGAAATACTGTTGTTGTTGTTGAGCACGACGAAGAAATAATTCGCTCTGCCGATTATATTATTGACATTGGTCCACGGGCTGGGACTTTTGGTGGAGAAGTAGTTTTTGCAGGCGAACTCGACAAAATGATATCATCTGGCGATACTCTCACTGCGAAATATATCAAGGGCGAACTTAAAAATCCTGTTACGGCAAATGCAGCAATTTGGAAGAATTTTATCGAAGTAGTTGGTGCACGACATAATAATCTTAAAAACATAGATGTAAAATTTCCACTTGGCGTTATAACCGCTGTTACAGGTGTAAGCGGATCGGGCAAAACCAGTTTGATTAAAGGCATTCTCTATCCTGCTTTAAAAAAGCAACTCGGACATTTCTCGGATAAAACTGGAGAGCACACACGCATTGCTGGCGACTACCATCTTTGTGGCGATATCGAATATGTAGACCAGAATCCGATTGGCAAGTCATCACGCTCCAATCCAGC
Source organism: Bacteroidales bacterium (assembly GCA_028696755.1). The sequence continues at coordinate 12,911 of JAQVGK010000036.1, forward strand.
AACGTACATCAAGGCATTCGACGA
>JAQVGK010000037.1 GCA_028696755.1 Bacteroidales bacterium
TGCGATAAATCAGATTGCAGGCGTTGACATTAGCGACAAGCAACCCAGTATTAGATCAAGTACAGGTTGGAGCTATGGAGCTGGAAGTAGGGTTGTAATATTGATGGATGACTTACCGATTATGTCTGCTGATGCAGGAGATGTAAAATGGAATTACATACCAGTTGAAAATTTATCACAAGTAGAAATTGTAAAGGGAGCTAGTTCTGCTTTATTTGGTTCGTCAGCACTTGGTGGGGTCATCAATGTAAGATCAGCTTATCCAACAGATAAGCCAGTAACAAGGGTTTCTTATTTTTACGGAGTTTTTGGTTCTCCAAAAGATGAACGTTATCAGTGGTGGGACGAGGCGTTTTTTACTGGGAATAACAGTAAGTTTAAAGTTCCTCTACGTGAGGATTTGTTGTATTTTGTACGCAGTCCCATGTATGGAGGCATTAGTTTCTCGCATAGCCAAAAATTTGATAATCTTGATTTAAGTATGGGGGGTAATCATTTTATTGATGAGGGGTATCGTCAAATGGATTTTGAAAGAAGAAGCAGATTTAATACTAATATTAGATATCGCAGCGAGAAAATAAAAGGATTAGCACTTGGGATAAATACAAATTTTATGGCCATAGACATGAGTGATTTTTTTATGTGGGATTCGGACACAACACCATTCATGGCAAATACGACGATTGGAGCATCTGTTCCAACCGAAGGATATAGAATGAATTTGGATCCGTTTATATATTATTATGGTGCCGATGGAGCAAAATTTAGTTTGCGGACAAGATATTTCAGGACAGTTAATGTAATGCCAACAGATACTGCAAAAAACTCAACTGCTGACACATATTATAGTGAGTTTCAGTATCAGGATGTTTGGGCTGATAAATGGAATTTTACTGCTGGTTTTGTTGAATCTTTTTCAACTGTAGATGCTAATCTCTTTGGGGATCACAAAAGTAATAACTTTTCGGTATACAGTCAGGTCGATGTTAGATTTGGTCGCTTAAAAATTTCTGGAGGATTAAGAGGGGAGTATTTTGTGTTAGACTCAACTCAAACCGAATCAATGTTTGATATTAAAATTGGAGATGCAAGAATTGAAATGCCGATACGTCCAGTTTTCAGGACTGGAGTTAATTACCAGTTTACTGACAATACTTTTTTAAGGGCCTCGTTTGGACAGGGATACAGGTTTCCATCGATAGCCGAGAAATATACTGCCACTTCGCTTGGAATGGTAAACATTTTGCCAAATCCATACCTTACACCAGAGAGCGGCTGGAGTGCTGAAATTGGTGTTAAACAAGGATATAAACTTGGTAAATGGAGAGGTTTTGCCGATTTGGCAATTTATAATCAGGATATAAGTGATATGATGGAGTTTACATTTGGGATATTTAATCCTGTTTCTAATAAACCTTGGGTAGAAACCGATACGGTTATTCCTGTCTATGGATTTCAATCGCAGAATTATGGTGATGTAAGAATAACAGGTATGGATGTTACAGCCTCAATTGGTGGCAAGGTTAGAAATCTTATGGTCATGTCAATGGTTGGTTATACCTATAACAATGCAATTGCTAAAAACGGACTAGATTCAACAGCTTCGAGTTTGTTACCTCTTCTAAAATACCGAATGAAGCACAGTATTAAAGGTGATGTAAGTATTGAAACAAGAAGAATTACCTTTGGTATTAGTATGATTTGGCGTAGTTCGATGGAAAATGTTGACAGGTTATTCTGTGATGAGCGAGATCCTGCAACTGTTGATCCTTGGAATTATAGTTTTAATCAGTTTTTTAGTTCAACAATTCTACCAGGTTATTGGGAATATCGAATAAAAAATGCAGATAGAAATTACTTGAATTTCGATGCTCATTTTGGGTTTAAATTTAGCGAAAGATTAAAGACATCATTTCTAGTAAAAAATGTTTTTAACAGAGAATATGTAGGACGACCTGGAGATATGTATGCCCCACGAAGATTTGAGATTGTATTAAGCGCAAACATTTAATTATGAATAATTAAAACTTATGAGTATGAAAAAAATTAGTGTATTATTAGTCATTTTATCTGCAACATTTTCAATGTCTGTTTTGGCACAAGGTATTTGTTCTCCGCCGTGCACGCCAGATGCTAGTTGCGAAGATGTTCTTAATCCGGGTGAGATTTGTCCCGAAGTTTTACCAACCGCCAATGTTGGTATTTACTATGATGAAACAGTCACAGTAATTCCACCTAGCCAGTATCAGGGATTTCCAATTGTATCTGCAGTTAGAATTGATCAAGTTAATGGTCTTCCGGAAGGAATGACTTGGTGTAAGAGTGCTGATAAGTTTACAGTTACTACTCCTGCCACACGGTATTGTTGTCAAATAACTGGAACTCCTGTTACTCCAGGCGTTTATCCTTTAACTCTTCTAATTACTCCGTTTATTGGTCCTGTTCCATCCTCTCAAATAACAGATGATACATCTCTTGTTGTTATTGTACTCCCGGCACCTCCAGTTGCAGCATTTTCTTCCGGATGGTTAAATACGATAGAAATCGGAACAAACATTGAGTTTTCTGATGAGAGTACAAACTCGCCAACAGCATGGGCATGGGTGTTTGAAGGTGGAAATCCGCCAACAAGTATTGAGCAAAATCCAGTCGTAAACTACACAACTGTTGGAGTATATGATGTAACCCTAACTGCTTACAACGAGGGGGGTGAAAACACAATTATCATGTCAGATTATTTGACAGTTGTCAATACTCCGTCCGAAATTAACTCTTCTTTGAATAACAATATTAAAATTTATCCAAATCCAGCAACACACGAAATTACTGTTGAAGCAGCAAATCTAGAGTCGATAACTATTGTTGATGTTCTCGGTAAAGTTGTTTATAGCCAAAATGCAGCATCAGAGAAAGAAGTAATCGACATCAGTTCTTTACTTAAAGCAAATTACTTTATTAAAGTTAAAACTGGCGAAGGTGAGATTACAAAGTCTATCACAATCAAATAATGTAACTATTTAGGTCACTGGTAAATTATGTAATCGGTCCCGAGCCAAAGGCTCGTGCCCCGTAAACGAGGGTCTAAGGAAATCCTCGTTAAAAGAAGAAATTGCTTTGCACTTTTTCTTTTAGCGAGTATGTTAAAATTGCAAATTGCTTTTTATAAAATTCATAAAGCAATTTCTATTTTAACGGGATAATCGGTAAAATCTGTAATCGGTGGCAGGCTGCTAAATTTAGCATTAATCCTCCTTAGCCTTAGCCTCAGCCTTAGCCTGTTGAGTAATCGGTAATCGGTGATCGGTGATCGGTGATCGGTAATCGGTGATCGGTAATCAGTGATCGGTATGTTTACCATAATACCTTAAATAATTATCAAATAATAAATTATTTCTAAATATTGAAAGCCTCGTTAAAAATAGCGGGGCTTTTTTTATTTTTACAGTTTAAATATAGAATATGGATAATTTATTCAAAGCTGCTGAAATAATTGAAAAATCAAAATTTCTCACAGTTTTTACAGGAGCTGGTATTTCTAAAGAGAGCGGAATTCCGGTTTTTAGGGGCGATGATGGTGTTTACTCAAAATATGACCACTCATTACTCGAGATTAAGAATTATAAATCACGCTCCCATGAGTCGTGGCCTGCTGTAAAAGCTATTTTCTACGACTTCTTTGCTCAGGCAAAACCTAATCCTGCACATACCGTGTTGGCCGAATGGGAGAAATCTGGATTACTAAAGTACATCGTTACTCAGAATATCGACAATCTTCACCAGGATGGAGGTTCGGTAAATGTAATAGAGTATCATGGCTCGAAGGATAGCTTTGTGTGTTTAAGCTGTGGTGCGGAATTTAAACTTCAGAATTTGAATCTTACCGATATTCCTCCTAAATGTAATGCTTGTGGAGGACTGTTAAAGCCTGGTTTTGTATTTTTTGGCGAACCGATTCCCGAAGCTGCGGCTCGTTTGGCTTATGATGTGGCTAAGAAGTCGGATGTGCACATTATTGTTGGCACTACTGGCGAAGTTCAGCCAGCATCATATATTCCAGTTTATGCAAAAAAAGCAGGAGCATTAATTATAGAAATCAACCCCGAACCATCGAGATTTACTGATTCGATTACCGATATTTATATTCCATTGAAAGCAGCTGAGGCTCTAGTAAAAATCAATGAACTTATTGTCAAACAAACAAAGTAATTTTTACAAATGAAGATAGTATTTGCAGAACCTATTGGGGTAAATGAAGCTGTGCTGGCAAAATCGGCAGTGTATTTTAACAGTATGGGTCATGAGTTTATGTTTTATACCGATCGTAACGAAAAACCACAGGAAATTATTCGCAGGGCAGCTGATGCAGATGTTCTTGTTGTTAGTAATATTCCGATTAAAGAGGATGTCCTATCAAAATGTCCAAATCTTAAACTTGTAAATGTTGCCTTTACTGGAACCGATCATATCGACACTGATTATTGCAAGAAAAATGGTATTAGCGTTTGTAATGCTGCAGGCTACTCCACAAAAGCTGTTGCCGAACTAACAATCGGAATGACAATTTCGTTACTCAGAAACGTTGTAAAAATGGATGCTCAAACTCGCCTACCAGCTGGCCGAAATAATTATCTGGGAACCGAAATATTTGACAAGACCGTAGGGATTATTGGTACTGGTGCAATTGGAACAGCTGTTGCAGAACTTTTCGTTGCTTTTGGCTGCAAGGTTCTTGCATACAGCAGAACCCAAAAGACAATAGATGCAGTTGAGTTTGTTGAACTAGATTATTTACTTTCTGAGTCAGATATTGTAAGTTTGCACATTCCTGCAACTAAAGAGACAGTAAATTTGCTAAGTGCACAGAGACTGATGTTGATGAAACCAAATGCTGTTTTAATCAATACCGCCCGAGGAACTGTTGTTGATTATCCAGCACTAGCTCAGATGTTAAAAGAAGGTAAAATTGCAGGAGCAGCCGTTGATATTTACGAAACCGAACCACCTTTACCAAAAGATCATCCATTATTAGATGCTCCATCAACCTTACTATTGCCGCATATAGCCTATGCAACAACAGAAGCAATAATGAAAAGATATGACATTGTAATCGACAATATCAAATCATTTATTGAGGGGAATTTAAAAAATAGGATCGTTTGAAAGTATCCCTACACCACCTCCCCATTCACCACAATCTGATTGCTAACATTTAGCGCTTTTTTAAGCATGTGGCTAACGCCGCAGTAACGTTCTTCGGAAAGGTTAACGGCTTTGCGGATGCTGTCGAGATTTAGATCTTTTCCCGTAAGTTCGTATGTTACTTTAATATCGTAATAATGTTTTGGGTGTTCTTCGGTTAGTTCACCATCAACTTTTACGTTTAAACTTTCGAAAGGAACGCGCATTTTTGTGAGGATTGATGCCACATCCATTCCGGTGCAGCCTCCTAATGCTGTTAGAATAAGTGGTTTTGGACGGGGACCTTTATTCTCACCTCCAACATCTTCTTTTGCATCAATTATTATTTCATGTCCGTCAATTTCGGAAATGAAAGACATTTTACCGTTCCATTTTACGTTTACCGAATCCATAGTTTATAATTTTTTGTTTCCTTAACAGTTTTGTTTGTTTTTAGTTCAATTATCTCTGTTTTCTGATCTTTTCTCCTTCTACTGCAAACCCAAATTTTCCAAGTTTTTTCCCAACACTGTAGTATTTGCCATGCATATATGTCATCATTTCGGCATTAGCAAGTTGAAAAGCATCAGTTTCTTTATCGAAGTGAGCTTCATCTGCATTAACGGCAAGTACATCGGCAATAAACATATCGTGCGAGCCAAGCTCGATAATCTGGGTTACTCTGCATTCAATACTTAGTGGCGATTCTTTAATCAAAGGGCATGAAACAATGCTTGCTTTTTCGGGGGTGAGTTTCATTTCTTCAAATTTGTTATAATCTTTGCCTGAACGAACTCCACACCAATCGGTAGCGTAAGCAAGTTTAGTGTTTGTGAGATTGATAACAAATTCACCACTTTCTTTTATTAATTTATGCGAATGACGATTTTTCCTAACCGAAATATAACACATTGGCGGTTCAGAGCAAATTGTTCCGGTCCATGCAATTGTGATAATATTGTAATTACCCGGATTGTTGCCACAACTAACCATTACTGCGGGTAAGGGATAAATCATAGTTCCCTTTTTCAACTCTCTTTTTGCCATTAAAAAAAAATTTTAGTGATCGATACGACCCGGTTCTAGCTTATATTTAATATAAAATGAGTTGGGTTTATACATTGGATATACCTCGGTAGAGTAGCTAGAGCTATCGCTGCAGAACTTTACCGATTCATATTTTATAAATTCGTTTTCGGGATAATTAGTGATCTTTTTTACAAAGAAATTTGTCTCGAAAGTCTTTATTGTAGTGAATTTTTCGTCGTAAGAGTAACTAATTCTATTTCGATAAATATAGGGACTGTTTTCGGATGTAAATTCGGATGATAATATTTGTTTGTTATTTGGAAATCTATAGAGATTACAATCGCGATAGATATTCTCCATTAGGTTAAAACCAAAAATCATTTGCTTGCTATGGGGTGGAATGCACAAAACCCTCTCCTCGTAAAATACTACTGTTTCGTTAGCCTGAACGGATGCTGGTTTGGGAGAAACTCCAGGTAATTTTATGCTCTGTTGCTCTTTAATAAAATCATCAGATGCAGGGCTAAAAAACGAAACTTTCTTATTTGAGAAGTTTCTATTTTGGAAATAGGTTATGGCTAAATCGTTGATTATTAGATGTGAACGTTTTAAATCGATAAAAATATCTTTATCCGTTTTATTAAAAACAATGAAACTACCATTTCCTTTATCGCCCCAAAAATCAAAGCTAATTTCTAATTCTTCATTTTCGAAAACTATTGAGCTAGTATTAGACTCAGATGTATTGCTTTCAGTTTCGATAAGCTGATAATAGTTTTGTGATGTACAAGCGGATAAAGCAATTATCAGAAATAATATGTAATAATATTTTTTCATGTGCTCAATTAATTTGATTTGTAACTGTAAAGATATGAAAAGTTTAACTTTAATCTGTTTACAAAACTTTATTTGTTTTGTTTTTTGTTGCGATTCTCTATTTAGAAGAAAAGATTTTCACAAATACTATCCGAAACAAACAATCCTTGTACGGATAATTTTAAATATCCATTAGAAATAGTGTAAAAATCTTTGTTTAAATAACCAGTTTTAACTAATAAGTTATTGTAGGCATCTGAGCCAAAATCTTTTAGGAAGTTATCGAGGTTTATTCCCCTGGTTGTTCTTAAGCCTAACATTATGGTTTCGTTTATAATATTTTTTATGCTTAAGGATTCTATTTCTGGAGAGAAAATTTTGTTTTTAGATTCGTTTATGTATTTATTTATGTCGCTGGAATTGTAAGCTCTTGTATTTTCATTAAACGAATGAGCGGAGGGACCAAATCCTGCATAAATCGACCGATCCCAATACGATGAGTTGTGTTTTGAGATCTTTCCATCTTTTGCGAAATTTGAAATTTCGTATTGATCAAAACCAAATTTTGATGCTGTATTAATTACAGTTGTAAAGTGATTAAAGCTTTCTTCTTCGCTAATTTTTTGAATTTTACCATTTTGCAATTGCTTGAACAATAGTGTTCCTGGCTCTATACCCAAATGATAAGCAGATAAATGTGTAATCGGTAGAGAAAGCATTTTCTCTAGTTGATTAGCAAGTTCGAGAGTTGAGAGGCCGTCAATACCATAAATTATATCTGCACTTACATTTTCAAAACCAGCACTTGCGGCTTCAAATACAGAATTAATGGCAGTTTTAGAATCATGTCTTCGGCGCATTAGTTTAAGAATATTATCGTCAAGACTCTGTAATCCGATACTCAATCGATTGATATTCAGCGATTTAGTTGATTTTAAGTATTCGCTACTAAGATCATCAGGATTTGCTTCTAATGTAATTTCGGCATTTTTCGCAATTTTGTAATTAAGGAATAGACTCTCAATTATAGATTCAATATAGCTTGGTTTAAACAATGAAGGAGTTCCACCACCAAAATATATGCTTGTGAAAACTATATCATTGTAGAATTGCGAACGATGTTCTATTTCGGTTTTTATTGCCGTAAGAAACTCTATGTGCAAAGCAGAGTTTGCTACAGAACAAAAATCACAATAACTGCATTTGCTTTTGCAAAATGGAATATGAATGTATAATCCTGGCATTAAATCCACTTCTTTTTTCTGAACCAGATCAGCATTGCAATAACAATAACAATCATTATCCCCAATACAGCAAAATAAGCCCATTTAATTCCGAGTTCAGGCATATAATGAAAGTTCATGCCATATAATCCGGCAATAAAAGTAAGAGGAATAAATATCGTGGAAATAATTGTAAGAACTTTCATTACATCGTTAGTTTTATTTCCTGTACGAGAGAGGTGAAGCTCTAGTAATGCAGTAATAAGATCGCGCAAAACTCCGGCTCTTTCAATTACCTGAATAGTGTGGTCGTATAAGTCTCGGAAATACAATAGATTTTTCTTTTTAAGAATCTGAGTTTCACTTCTCTCAAGATGTGAAATTAGTTCTCTTAAAGGCCACACCGAGTTGTTTAGAACAAAAACCTCACGTTTAAATTTATAAATTCGATTCAAAATATTTTTATCATCTCCGTTAATGATTTTTGTTTCATAAAAATCGAGGTGTTCATCTAATTTTTCGAGCAGAATAAAGTAATTATCAACAATAACATCCATTAAAGAATATGCTAGATAATCGGATCCTAAACTACGAATTCTTGTTCCTTGTTTTTTTAACTTTTCGGTAACAGGATAAAAAATATTATTGTCTTTTTCGGCAAAACAAACTACAAAATTTTTACCTAAGACAATTGAAATATGTTCTTGCTCGATTTCTGCTCCAGAGCTTTTAAAATTAAGATTTTTAAGTACTATTAAAACATTATCATCATAAAAATCGGCTTTTGGTCTTTGCTGAGTATTTAATATATCCTCTAGAGCAAGATTGTGAACTCCAAAAGCATTACCGACTTTTTCGACAATGCTGGTGTCGTGTAGTCCCGTAATTATAAGCAGTTGAGTTTTATTATCTTGATTATGAAACTTAATATCATCTGCCGAATTAATTATTTCATACTCGCAGTTATCTTGTGAATAAAGATAGTTCTCGATACTTATTTTCTGAATCTTTTGCTTACCGGTATATAATACCGAGCCTGGATCCATTCCTTTTTTTATCTGATAATAGCTCATTAAATAGCAATTAAAATTTAAGTCTAATTAACTCCACAGAGGTTTTTGCTAATAAGCTTTTCTGGCATGGAGCATGGAGCATGGAGCTGTTTATTACGAAATTTAACATTCGGCTTTTGGTAAAATATTTAAATTTAGAACAAAAGGTAAAAAGTTGTGCACTTAATGATGTGAGCCTCATGCCCAATGCTCCATGCTCCATGCCAATTATAGCAGTTTCTTTCATTCTGACTACATGTTATTTTCTTAAATAGAATTATCTTACAACGGTAACCGTACCAACTCGGTTTGGTTCGTTTATATTTAAGATGATACAATAGATGTAAGATCCTGTTGGAACTGGGTCTCCATTATATGTCCCATCCCAGAATCCTTCTGTTCCAAGTTTTTCGTAAAGCAACTGTCCCCAGCGATTATAAATCTGAATTACAGCGCGAGGATAGAGATGTAAGTTTTCGATATACCATTCATCGTTATAACCATCACCATTTGGAGAAAATGCTACAGGGAAGTGCAGACAATCAATTGCATTGTCGATAAGAGCAATTGGTCCGGCAATATATTGGCAGTTGTTAGAGTCTCTAACTTCCACAAAATACTCCCCTTCGTAAAGCGAATCGATAATGTATGATTCAGGGAATTCTCCATACATTAAAAACTCATATGGAGGAATACCACCAATGCCTGCAATTTGGATATATCCATCGTGATTGCCATCGCAACTTGGATTACCTGTAATAAATGCAGCCGATAACGGAGCCGGATTTTCAAGGACAACTGTTGTGTCTGTTTCGCAACCGTTTCTGTCGGTTACGATCAGTGTATAATTACCTGGGCCAAGATTTCTTAGAGTGGCTTCGGTCATGCTGATACCATTTACATACCATGTGTAAACATAAGGTGGAGTTCCACCACTAGCAAATCCGTTTATATAACCATCCTGAGCGCCATAACAGGTAATATTACGAACATTTACATCCACACTAACCAAGCTAGATGGTTCGCCAATAAGAACCGAAATGCTGTCGGTACAGCCAAGGTCGTCGGTAACAGTTACCCAAGTTGTTCCAACCGGCAAATTGTTATTTGTTAATCCATTTCCACCCCATTGCCAAACTGCATCGAAAGGACCAGTACCTCCCGAAGGAATTACAGTTGCCGAGCCAGTGTTTTCGCCCATACATAAAACATCAGCGAACGTTATGTCCAGAGTAAGAAGATCTGGTTGTGTTAGCTCAAATGTATCTGAACCCTGACAGCCCCATTCGTCAATTACAGTAGCGGAATAAGTACCTGGACGCAGGTTAAAGATTTCGGCTACAGCATCACCGGTTGACCATGAGTATTCACAATTTCCAGCAGCATTTAAAGGAGTAACCAAAAGAGCTCCAGTTGTGTCGCCAAAACATCTTATGATTTCGGTCTGTTCTATTTCGACACCAATAATTCCGATGTTTGGAATTTCGATGATTGTTTCATAGGTGCAACCAAAAGAATCTGATACTGTTAATCCAATTGGTCCGGATGGCATTCCCGAAACAACAGACAGAGTATCTCCGTTCTCCCATAAGTAGTGATATGGTCCTTCGCCTCCATGAGGAGTGATTTCGATAGCTCCCATTTGTTGATTACAAATAACAGGAGTAATAATTGATTCCACATATATAGAATCGGATTGCTCAATTTCGACAATGTCGCTTAGCGTACATCCGCGATGATCGGTTACTTCTACAGTATAGAACCATGCTGGTAAATTACTAGCTGTAAGTCCTACGGTTTCAGCAGGATCATCCCAAACCACATTGTATGGTTCGGTTCCACCATGAATTTCTACACTTACCGAACCTGTAGAATCTCCATAACAAGCCACATCAACAATGTCGATAAATGTTAATGTTAATGGTTCTGGTTCGGTAATTTCGACCTGAGCGGTAGTAGTACAACTATGGCTATCTGTAATTGTAACATTATAAATTCCTGGAGGTAAATCATTTAATGTTGAATCTTCGCTGTTTGTTTCGTCATCCCACAAATATGAGTACAATGGAGTTCCACCAACTGCTTCAACATTAACAAATGCATCTGTATAACCGTTGCAACTTACAAATAATTGTCCTGTAATCGAGGCAACAAGTTGGTCGGGTTGCAATAATTCTGTACTATCGCTGTAAACACAATCAAAATCATCAGTAACTGTAATGTAATACCAGCCTGCAGCTACATCAGTAATAACTGGAGTTGTTGGATTTCCAGGAGCACTCCAGTTGTACTCGTATGGTGGCAAGCCGCCTGTAACAGTTGTCGAAATTGATCCATCGGTGTATCCGAAACAAGATGGTTCAACGTGTGTATACTCAATTGATACTCTTGACAAAACTGTCGTGGAAACCTCAGCAGTATCGGTACATGAATTAGAATCGGTGTAGTAATAAATTAAACTGTGATCTCCAGCACCTGCAGTAAAAGGATTGAAAATTGTGTCAGTAACACCAGCACCTTCGAATGTTCCTCCAGATGGTATAAGAACAGGATAAACATCAACATCATACAAGCAATACATACTGTCAATGCCGCTGATACTAACTACTGGAAGTGGATGAACAGTTACATCTACCATCGCTGAGTTTGTGCACGAATTTGCATCCGTGAATGTATAAGTTAATGTGAAAGTGCCAACTCCGGCTAGTGCTGGATCGAAACTTGTTCCATTAACTCCAGTTCCCGATAAAGTTCCACCCTCAGGAGATAATGTTAGCTCAACAACTGGCTCATTTAAACAGTATTCTGAATCCAAGCCTGTGATTGTGACAACTGGAAGTGGGTTTACAATTATTTCGGTACTATCAACTGAGGTACATCCAATTACTGTTACTGTGTAATATATGGTAAATGTACCATCTCCTGATGTTGATGGATCAAAAGTGCCTAAAAGATTGTCGGTTATACCAGTTCCACTCCATGTTCCTCCTGCTGTTGCAGCAACAAAATCAAATGGTGGGTTATCAATACATATTGGTAAAACATCTGTTATTGTTGCATCTGGGTTTGGATTAACGATAATTGTAATATCATCGGTGTCGCTGCATGTTCCGTTTATTATTTCATGAATAATCAGATGATTTCCTACCCCAGCAACTCCCGGACTAAATAAACCATCAATATCCACACCATTGCCCGACCATGTTCCCATGTCGTTGAGAGCTGTCAGTTGAATTGGATCATCCATCAAACAATAAACACCAGCATCGGTAATTTCAGCATCAAAGAACTCGTCAACCTGCATATAAATTGTATCCGCAGTAAGACATGCTCCGATATTTATTGTGTAAATTATTTCGTGGGTTCCAGGACCAGCTGCTGATGGATCAAAATTACCAACTGCATCAGTTCCGTTACCACTCCATGTTCCACCTGGATCTACAGATGTAAGAAGTTGGATTCCAGAAGTTTCGCACACTGGACCTACAGATGTGATTGTTGGATCTGGAGCTTGCTCAACGGTAATGTCAATGTCATCGGTATCAGAACACATTCCGTTGGTTATTGTGTACTGAATGTTGTGCACACCTGCCATTGCAACTACAGGATCGAAGACTCCGTTTAT